>NZ_JAJNIL010000003.1:0-289251 GCF_022386455.1 Mammaliicoccus sp. I-M35
CGAGATTTACAGGCCGATAAAATAAATTATCGACCCGAAAACAGGATTTACAGGCCGATAAAATAAATTATCGACCCGAAACCAGGATTTGCAGTCCTATATAAATAATTAACGACCCGACAACGAGATTTACAGCCCGATAAAATAAATTATCGACCCGAAAACAGGATTTGCAGGCCGATAAAATAAATTATCGACCCGAAAATCCACCACGCCACGCACCATTTCATCATCCATTTTATTTCGGATACAAAAACAATTTTAAATAAATTCTTAAAAAGTGCAGAAAAAATATAATTCTATAGTATAATTAAATTTGGTCGTAATTTATTTAGGAGGTCCGTTATGAAAGAATTCTTCCAATATTATAAACCCTATAAAGGATTGTTTTTCTTAGATTTTGGTTCGGCTGTTTTCGTAGGTATTCTCGAATTGGTGTTTCCACTTATTACAAGTATATTTATAGATCAGCTATTGCCAACTAAGAATTGGAGTTGGATTGTGATTTTTGTTTTTCTTTTATTATTCATATACGTTGTTGAATCTGTATTGAAATTCATCGTGACGTATTGGGGGCATAAACTGGGGACTAATATTGAAAGAGATATTCGTAATGAGCTTTATGAGCATATTCAAAAAATGAATTTTGGATTCTTTGATAACCAAAAATCAGGTAAAATCATTGGACGATTAACGAACGATTTAATGGATATTGGAGAAGTTGCTCACCATGGACCTGAAGATGTCTTTGTAGCTGTGATGACGCTTGTCGGTTCATTTGTCATTATGTTGACGATCGATGTGAAACTCGCGCTAATTACGTTCTGTGTTGTACCGATTATTTTTGTATTGACGATTTACTTTAATCAAAAGATGTCAGGTGCTTTTAAGAACTTATTTAGCAATGTTTCGAGATTTAATGAGCTTATTGCTGATAATGTTGGTGGTATGCGTCTTGTACAAGCATTTACAAATGAAGGTCACGAATTAGCAAGATTTAAAAAGGTCAATGATAATTTTAGAGCGACAAAATTAAAAGCATATTCTTATATGTCTTGGAACTTGTCGATTAGTCATATTGCTCAAAAATTAACGTTAATCTTTGTACTGATTTTAGGAAGTTATTTTGTATTAAATGGAGCATTGTCATATGGTGGATTTGTAGCATTTATTATGATTACAAATCTATTATTTAAACCGTTAGAGTCAATTAATATGGTTATTGAACTGTTTCCTAAAGGTATTGCTGGGTTCAAAAATTTCAAAGAAATCGTAAATATGGAACCAGAAATTAAAGATAATGACGATGCTATCGAATTTATAGATGAACCAGATACAATTGAATATGAAAATGTATCATTCAAATATTCAGAGAAATTAATCTTAAATCAGCTATCTATCAAAATTGAACAAGGTGAAAAAGTAGCACTAGTAGGACCGAGTGGGGGAGGTAAAACGACAATTTGTTCGTTATTACCAAGGTTCTATGATCCGTTACAAGGTAAGATTAAAATCAATAATCGAGACATTAAATCTTATAAGTTGGAATCATTAAGAAAACAAATTGGTGTTGTACAACAAGATGTATTTCTTTTCGGTGGAACATTAAGAGATAATATTATTTATGGTAATTTAAATGCAACGGAAGAAGAAATTAATTACGCAGTTGACCAAGCACAATTAAGAACGTTTGTAGATGAATTGCCAGAAGGTTTAGATACTGTTGTTGGGGAACGCGGTACAAAACTATCTGGTGGACAAAAGCAACGTATTTCAATTGCGAGAATGTTCTTGAAGAATCCGCCAATTATTATTCTTGATGAAGCTACGAGTGCTTTAGATGTTGAAACTGAAAATAAAATACAATCAGCATTTAAAAATTTATCACGTGGTCGAACATCACTGATTATTGCGCATAGATTGAGTACGATTAGACATGTCGATAGAATTGTATATATCGAACAAGGTCAAATACAAGAAATGGGCAGTCATGATGAACTCATGGATAAAGGCGGTAAATACAAAGATTTATACATGTCACAATTTGAACAAATTGATGAATTTTAACATAATGCTAGAGATCTTTTTGAAGAAAAAGGTCTCTTCATTTTTATATTTTGAGCTAAATAATAGACTTTCTGTTTAAAGTTGTTATTATAGAGTGGTAATATCTATGATTAAGAGGTGTAACATGAAGATTTCTAAAGGATCAGACTATGGGCTGCATGCATTGGCATATTTAATTGCTAAAAGAGACCAACAGCCCATCAATGTTAAAAGTTTATCTGAAACGTTAAATGTATCTGTAACATATTTATCTAAAATATTAACGCAATTAGTAAAGGCAAACGTCATAAAATCTGCATCTGGTGCTAAAGGTGGTTATTACTTAGTTAATAATTGGGAAGACATAACTGTCTATGATATTATTACTGCAATTGATGGTCATCAAAGTACACTTGAAGATAGCTTTGATCACGGTCCAGAATGTAAGATACAAGCGATATTAACTTCAGCTGAAGATGAAATGACGCAAGCTTTGAAAAATAAAACTTTAAAAGATTTAATGTAAGTTAAATCTTTTTTTATCTATCAATTATAGATATTACGACTCTATAATAGTTGTGAAAGGTGGAAATACCATGTTTGATTGTATCGTAATAGGTGGAGGGCCAGCAGGATTAGCGAGTGCACTCACGTTAGGAAGAGCTTTAAAAAAGACATTAGTGATAGACAATAATAATGCGAGAAATAAAGTGACACAGCATTCACATGCATTTTTAACACAAGACGGTGTAAGACCTGAAGAATTGAGAGCTAAAGCAGAACACGATGTAGATCAATATGATGATGTAACACGTATTAATGACACGGTGTTAAACATATTGAAAGAAGAGCATAACTTTATTGTTGAAACAGCCAATCAACAATATAAAGCTAAAAAAATTATGGTATGTACAGGATTGCGAGAAACATTACCAGAAATTGAAGGTTTAAAAGAAAGTTACGGCAAATCTGTCTTTTATTGTCCATGGTGTGATGGATATGAATTGAGACATCAACCATTACTTGTAGCTGTTCAACCTGAACATGTGAAACATATGGCGATGCTGATTAACAATTGGACAGACGATATTGTTATAAGTAGTCGTGATTTTTCATTATTAACTGAAGAAGATAAAGCGTTTATTGAAAGTAAACAGATCACATTAGTGGAAAGCGAAGTAGCTGAATTTAAACATCATGAAGGACAAATTAATGAAGTAATCTTTAAAAATGGTGAACGTATCAATAGAAGCGGTGCAATTATTGGTGTGAAGTGGGATACTGATTTTGAATTTTTAAAAGCGCTCAATATTGAAAGAGAAGACAACGGAAAAATAAAAATTAATGAGTTAGGTGAATCATCTATACCAGGGTTATTTGTAGCAGGAGAAAGTAAAGATTTCATGGCATCTCAACTAATAGACGCAGCAGCAAATGGGAATCAAATCGCAAAATTTGTAGCAATGCAAATCATTATGGAATCATAATAAAAGAAAGGTGAAATAAATGATAATTTCGCAAAATAGCGTTATAGTTACCATTGACTAAAGCTTTGCGTAGTAAAAAGCATTTTATAAATGGATGGAGATGTATCAAATGATTCAAGAAAAAGCACTTGTGTTAGGTGGGGGAGGTATAACAGGTATTGCTTGGGAATCTGGTGTTCTAGCAGGACTAATGGATTCAGGGATACTTGTAAACCACGCCGATAAAATATTAGGGAGTTCGGCCGGATCATATGTGGGTTCTATTTTAGCTAACGGGCAAAATATGAAGCGTTATTATGAGGATCTTGCTATTAATCATGATGCTGCAGATAATGCGCAATTGGATCCAGCATTATTTGAATTATGGCGTGATGCATTTGTGCAAGGAAAAACAGACGAACGTGTTATCGGACAAAAGCTTGGAGATATTATTCATACAAATCCTTCAAAAGTTTCACACGATGAACGAGCACATTCTGTCCGTCAAAGAATAGGTGATGTAGATTGGACAGAACAACTTGAAATTACAGCTATCAATGCAGAAACCGGAGAACTTACAGTATTTAATAAAAAGACTGGTATAAGTTTAACAGAAGCGGTTATGGCAAGTGGAGCAGTACCTGGTATTTGGCCACATGTTGATTTTCAAGGTGTTTCTTGGATTGATGGCGGTATGATTTCGTCAACAAATGCGAAACTAATGACTGATTATCAAGATATTATTGTTTTAGCGCCACTTGATCAAAAGCAAGGTTTAGTACCTTCAGTGTATGAAGAAGTTGAAAGCCTCAAAGAACACAGCAACGTTATATTAATAACGCCTGATCAGAAAAGCAAAGATATTATAGGAACCAATATTTATTCAGCAGAACATATTAAAGAAATAGGTGACGCTGGATATGAACAAGGCATAACAATTGGACGCGAATCTATAGAAGATGCGAAGAATTGGAAATAAAATTGAAAAACATGAGACAAACTGAACTTAAATTTAAAAGTTCAGTTTGTTTTTTTATTTAAATGATTACCTCCTAAAACTTGCAAATTAACACTATTGAAAATAATAGAATTTATCTTATAATTGATAATAGTTATCAATTAGAGAAAGGGGTATTAATTCTGAAGGCGTTTTTGTATTTTATATATTTTATGGTTGTATTTTTTATTTTGAATTATCTGATTGATTTACTAATTTTCAAAGATAATGAGGTATTAAAAAATATAATTTCTGCTTTTATTTATGCAGTACTTATGACACTACTTTTTAATGTGTCAGACAAAGGGAAGAAAAAATAAACTAGATATGAACAAAATCGTAGATTATAAAAAATAACACCTCATTTATACTGAATAAATCAGTAGAATGAGGTGTTATTTAATTTGAGTTAGGAATTAAGTCCTAGACTCGTTATGCTTATTTTTTAGTTATTTTAATATTAATTTCAAAGTCACCAAATTGAACATTGTGGTGTTCAGAATCTGAAGTTGGTTGTAGTATTGTGTTCTCGACTCTGCATAATTCTTGGATTAAAGCGTTCTTCTTCTGGGTCTTAGCTATTGAACCTGAAAAGCTTTTTGGTGGATTTGCCTTTAATTCTAATAGTTCTGATAAAATATCGTCTCTTGTTCTCATATTTATTGCCTCCTAATTTGATAGTTACAATAAAACAGCTCATCTTAAGATTAAGAAGAGCTGTTTAGAGAATCTTCTTATCTTTCAAGTTAAACTTGTTGGATTTAGCACAGTACATACGCCTGTTGCTGAGGTTTCATCGGGCCAATTCCCTCCGCCTACTCTTAATAAGACTACGAGCTATTTTATTGTTTCTTAATCATAACGAATTAATTGTATTTTGTCTAATTTTAAAAATCTAAATGTTTAAAAATTTTGAGATGGTCTATATATTAACTGAATATGAAGCATAGGAGGAATAGATTATGAAGTATAAAATGCTTTCTTTATTATTGTCAGCAGGTATCGTGTTAGCAGCATGTGGAAATGGTGACGATGATAACAATGATAAAAAAGATAATCAAAATGATGAAAAAACAGAACAAACAACTAAAGAAAATAGTAACGACGATCAAAATACAGATGATGATCAATCTTCTGACAAAGCAACTGAAAATACAGTGAAATGGGATGACGTTAAAGTCTCTCCAGAAGATGCTGTAAAAGCTGCACAAAAAGAATCAAAAGGTGAACTGAAAGATTTATCGTTTGAAAAAGAAACAGGCGAGTGGAGTTATAAAGTAGAATTAGTTGATGGAACAAATGAAAATAAAGTGTTGATAAATGCAGATGATAAATCTGTTACGAATGTTGAAAAAGAACAAGAAGATAGCGATGATAATGATCAAACATTCAAATTATCAGATGTCGCTAAATTTGAACATGCACTTAAAGTAGCACAAGACAAAGCTAAAGGTGATATTAAAGAATGGTCACTAAGTGAAGATAATGGCAAACTTGTTTATTCTATTGAGTTAAAAGAAGGTAATAAAGAATCAACAGAATTTACAATTGATGCTAAGTCTAAAGAAATTCTAGAACAAGAAACAGATTAATTTTTTATAGAACATAGGATAATTCGTTTTATCCTATGTTTTTTTATGTTCGTTGAGTGATTATCATTCTCAATTAGTAATTAAGTAGAAGTCTGAAAAATTTCATTACATAAACACTATAGGTACAGTCTTGTATTTGTATTTTTGATGAATTCTATAAAATTTTTATTGACTATTACACATTATAGGCATAAATTAAAGATGATAATGATAATCAATTAGATGGGAAGTGTTATGATGAAAAAGTTAGCAACAACTTTATTAGCAAGTACTTTAATTTTAACAGCGTGTGGGAATAGCGCTGATAAGAAAGAAAATGAAGATAAAAAAGAAACAAAGGAAACGAAAAAGTCTGAAAAAGCGGATTTCTCAAAAGAAACAAAAGCTTATAAAGATTTTACAACTGAACAATTAGATAAATTCTTAGCGGATACTGAAAAATTCGTTGAAGCGGTTAAAGCAGACGATATCGAAAAAGCGAAAGAAATATATCCTACAGCTCGTATGTACTACGAAAGATCTGAGCCAGTTGCTGAAAGTTTCGGTGATTTAGATCCGAAAATTGATGCACGTTTAGCAGATATGAAAGAAGAAAATAAAGAAGACGAATGGTCAGGTTACCACAAAATTGAAAAAGCATTATGGGAAGATAATACAACTAAAGATATGGCACCAGTTGCTGATCAATTATTAAAAGACACTAAAGAGTTACGTGCAAAAGTAGATACAGTAGATGTTACACCTAAATTAATGTTACAAGGTTCAATCGACTTATTAAATGAAGTATCTAGCTCAAAAATTACAGGTGAAGAAGAAATTTATTCACACACAGATTTATATGACTTTAAAGCAAACATCGAAGGTGCAGAAAAAATCTTTGAAATATTTAAAGATAAAGTAGCAGATAAAGATAAAAAACTTGCTGATACAACTCAAGAAAGATTTGATAATGTTAATAAATTATTAGATCAATATAAGACTAAAGATGGTGGATATGAAGACTATACGAAACTATCTAAAGATGAAACGAAAAAACTTTCTGAAGCTGTTGATAAATTAGGAGAATCTTTAAGTCAAATGGCTGTTATTACGGAGTGATGATTGATGTCTAATAAAGAAAATCATATAGCTAGAAGGGATTTTCTAAAACTCGCTGGTGTTGGTGGTGCGGGATTACTGATAGGCTCTACTGGTGTAGGCGGTACTTTTCTAGCATCTCAATACTTTGCTAAAGATAAAACAGGCGTAAAAAATAAAATCAATTTCTATGGTAAATATCAGTCTGGCATCACGACAGAACAACAAAAACATATTTACTTTGTCGTTCTGAGCATTAACAAAATGTCAGTTTCAGATGTTAAAGAAATGTTTAAAGTATGGACAAATTATAGTGTTCATTTAATGAATGGTGAATATGTAAAAGAGCTTGGTAAAAACAAAATGTTACCAAGTCCAGATACAGGGGAGACGATTGGCTTAGACGCCAGTCGTCTGTCTCTTACTTTTGGCATAAGTCCTTCATTCTTTGAGAAAGTTGGATTGAAAAAGCATAAACCAGATTTATTAAAAGATTTACCGCATTTTCCTAAAGATCAAATTGATGAAGACTATTCAGGTGGAGACATTTGTATTCAAGCATGCTCAGATGATCCACAAGTTAATTTTCATGCCATTAGAAATTTAATTAGAGTGGCTAAAGGTGAAGTTTCAATGAAGTGGAGCCAAGCTGGATTTAACTCATTTGAAGAAAAAGATGGTAAGAAAGAAACGCCTAGAAATTTATTCTCTTTTAAAGATGGAACAGGTAATCCTAATGTCCAAAATAAAAGTGATTTGAATGAATACGTCTTTATACAAGATGGTTGGGCTAAAAATGGTTCATATTTAGTCGCAAGAAGAATTCAAATGTTGTTAGAAACTTGGGATAGAACGGCTTTAGGTGAACAAGAAGCCACATTTGGTAGATACCGTCATTCTGGTGCGCCAATTGGTAAAGAAAAAGAATTTGATACATTTGACCCTGATATTAAAGATAAAAATGGCGAGAACTTGATAGAAAAAGAATCACATGTCAATTTAGCAAAAGCATCTAAAACAAATTTATTAAGAAGATCTTTTTCATATTCAGATGGTATAAACGCAAATACAGGTGCTTTTGATGCAGGATTACTCTTCCTAGCATTTCAAAAATCACCGGAACAATTTATTAAAATCCAAAGTAAAATGGGTGCTATTGATAAATTAAATGAATATATTACACATCGAGGTTCAGGTATTTTTCTATGTTTACCAGGTGTCCAAGAAGGAGGATATTTAGGTGAAACGTTATTCAATCGTATTTAGTTTAGTCGCAATACTATTTATGCTGTTATCTTTGACCGCTAAAGCAGAAACGAGCTTAAGTGATATTTATATTAGTGTGACGGATGCCAAATCGGCGATACAAGATAAAGACGAAAAGGCATTCGACAAGCATTTCAAAGAGATTAAAGATAATTGGCAAAGTACGAATAAAAAAGACCATAAACTTGTGAAAAAAATAGATCAAGATATCGAAAAAGTTGAAAAAACAACGTCTCAAAAAGATAGAGAAAGTGCGTTAAATACACTGACTTCTGATTTAATTGATTATGAAAAAGTATTAAATCCTGTTGATAAACAGAAGAAACGAGATCAGTTACAAAATGAAATGCAGCCATTGATTAAAAATATAACAAAGGCGATTTCAGATAAAGATTTTGAAAAAGCAAAAACGATTAACAATCAATTAAATGCGACTTGGACAAAGAATGAAAAAATTGTGCGAGAAGAAGATATTGGCAGATATGGCCAAGTTGAAACTGCATTAATGTTTACAAGAATTGAATTAACGAAAGATAAAGTAGACGCGAATAGTGCACAAATGCAAGTTGATCAATTGAAAAAAGAACTTGATGATTATCATGCAGGGAAAAAATCAGATGCTAAAACAAGCGATCAAGATGTTAACATTTTAAATGAACATTTAGATACTGCGATTAAAAATATAAAAAATGATAATTTAGCTAAATCAAAGCAAGCGTTACAACAATTTATTATTGCATGGCCAAATGTTGAGAGTGAAATTAGCACGAGAAATGGTGCGTTGTACACTAAAATAGAGCAGAAAATTCCTCAATATGCAGGTCAACTTGATGAAGATAATAAAGATGACATTGGTAGCCAGTTAGAAACGCTCAATCAAGAAATTAAATCAACCATTTCTAAGACGAGCTATACATTTTGGGATGCAGCTTTAATCTTATTACGTGAAGGTGTAGAAGCGCTGCTCATTATTATGGCGTTGCTTACTGTAACACGTAAATCTGAACAAACAAAAGCATCAAAATGGATTGTTACAGGAAGTGTCATCGGTATTGTATTAAGTATTGCGTTAGCTTTCATATTTAAAGCGATATTTGAAAACCTAGGTTCAACAAGAGAATTAACAGAAGGTTTAGTAGGTATTGGATCTGTGATATTAATGATCATCGTAGGTATCTGGTTGCACTCTAAATCAAGTTTAGATTCATGGCAGAACTTCATCAATAAAAATATGGATAAAGCTATGTCTACAGGAAGTATCGTTACTCTCGGGTTAGTCGCTTTCCTATCCGTATTTAGAGAAGGTGCAGAGACGATTATCTTCTATTTAGGTATCGTTGGGAAAATCTCAACATGGTCATTAATATTAGGAATTATCGTCGCATCCGTCATACTGGCGTTAATCGCAATTTTCTTTAACCAAATTACAAAATGGTTACCAATACATCGCTTATTCTTTATCATGTCATTATTTATATTTATATTGGCATTTAAAATATTAGGCGTAAGTATTCATACATTACAAATATTAAACATAGTACCACAACACACAATTAATCACTTACCATTCATAGACTTAATAGGATTTTATCCAACATACGAAACATTGATACCACAATTAGCATTAGTCATTTTAGTTGTGATTTACTATGCAATGAGTAAGAAGAAATAGAGTAATTTAAAACGCTAAGACAAAGGCATTTGTCTTAGCGTTTTTTAGTTTTCGTGGTAATTGATATGATAATATATCGTCTTACATGCCTTTCATGACATTTGTCATATGATATTCGTGACAGTTTGTACTTATAACGGATGGTGTGATTTTTTATAATATAGATAACTTATAAAGGACGGTGATGATTGTGATTGATGTTCAAAATGTAACGAAAATCTATAATCAGAAAAAAGTTGTGAGTGATGTTTCTTTTCAAATTAATGAGGGTGAATGTACGGCTTTAATTGGTCCAAATGGTGCTGGTAAGTCTACGTTGATTGATATGATTATTGGGGACAGACATCCTAATGACGGGCAAATTATTAGTGACAATCAACAATTAGATAAGAAGCGGATGGGTATTTTGTTTCAAACGACGGCTTTCCCGGATGTGATGAAAGTTAAGGAGTTGTTTTATCTTTTTAAGTCTTTTTATAAAGATACGATTTCGATAGAAACTTTTAAAGAAATTACTCGATTCGATAATGATAAACTTGAACAATTTGCTGCTAAATTATCTGGTGGTGAACGCAGAATATTGGATTTTACATTATCTATTATTGGGAAACCGGATTTTGTCATTTTGGATGAACCGACAAGTGCGATGGATACTGAAATGAGGAAGCATTTCTGGAAAGTGATTGAGGAAATGAAACAAGAAGGTAAAACGATATTTTATACTTCTCATTATATTGAAGAAGTTGAAAGAATGGCTGACCGTGTTGTTGTACTTAATAAAGGTGAGCTTGTTATGGATAGTACACCTAGAGCGATACGTCATAGTGAAAACAAAACGATGATTCAAATTCCTTTATCTAAGAAAGAAGTGGTGAACATTCTTAAAAATGTTTCGGTTGAAGCATCTAAAGATATGCTCATCATTACGACTGAAGATGTTAATCCTGTTATTAAAGCATTTATAGACTATGGCATTGATTTTAATGAGGTAGAAATTATTAAAGAGTCATTGATGGATACGATATTTTCAAAAAATGAAGAAAGGGTTTGATGAGATATGTTATGGGCGTATTTTAAATCTGAATTGTTATTGTTAACTAGAAAAAAATCATATTTAATACTTTCGATTATGTTGCCGTTAGTATTTTATTTAATATTTACAGCGTTATTGGATTTACCTAAAGAATACGAAGCTAAATTTTATAAAGAATATATGTTTAGTATGGCGACGTTCAGTTTAAGTAGTTTCTGTATTATGACATTTCCGTTAGAGATGATAGAAGATAAGAAAATTGGATGGTCTAAAAATTTATTCAAAACACCTTTATCTCCAAGTTATTACTATGCAGGGAAAGTAATGAAACTCATGTGCATGTTTTGTCTAGCCATTATCGCATTATTTTTAACAGGTGCTTTTTATAAAGGTGTTGAAATGTCAGCAGGCGAATGGATTGGCTCAGGATTGATGTTATGGGTTGGGTCTAGCATGTTTTTATCAATGGGCGTTCTCATATCTCAAATAAAAGATATTCAAAAAGCTAGTGCTATTGCGAATATCATATATTTAGGACTTGCTGTATTGGGTGGACTTTGGTTCCCGACAGATCAGTTTCCAGATTGGCTAAAGCACGTATCGTATGCAACACCTACTTATAATTTAAGAGAACTTTCTTTATCTGTGACAACTCAAGGTGGTATACACTTTGTATCACTTCTTATATTGGCAATTTATTGTATACTGTTTATAAGTATTGCGTTGATTATACGTAAAAAGACGGAAGTGGTTTAATGACATTAATAGAAAGAATTAAAGATAATCCTATAGGTTCATCAAACTTAATTTATCTCATCTTTCCGATATTGAGTTTAACAGTACTTGGTCATAGAGGACCTTTATGGAGCGGTATATTGGTTACCGCTCTATTTACGATAAGTTACTTAATGATGATTTATGTAGATTTATCTAAAAGGCGCATGCTTAGAAGAATACTTTTAATGGTTCATTTTTTAGGTATATTTTATTTTGTAGATTTTTTTAATGCTTCTCACTTATTATTCTTTTTCTATGCAGCTTATATTATTCCATATGTTTTTCAAACTAAAATAAAATCTATCGAAGTATTGATGTATATTGTGTCGTTTATGATTGCTATTTATATTATTGCAGTTGATCATAGAGACTATTTAATTATTATGATACCTATGAGTATTGTCATGATATTTATTATGTTTGGAAATTTTAAAGCGTTAGAATCTGAACAGTTAAAAGAAGAAATTAGAAGTAAAAATGAACATATCAATACGTTAATTGCTGAACAAGAACGAAATCGAATAGGACAAGACTTACACGATACGTTAGGTCATGTGTTTGCGAGTTTAAGTATTAAATCTGAACTTGCGATGAAATTAGTGGATAAAGATATTGATAAAGCGAAAGAAGAAATGGCGTCTGTGAATGAATTATCTAAAGAAGCACTTGTTAAAGTAAGAGCAATTGTAGATGATTTGAAGTTGCAATCTTTTGAAGAAGAAGTGAAGACGATGGAAACATTGTTAGAAAATGCAAACTTATCGTTTGAATTTAACAATGCTGACAGAGCTCAATCACTCAGTCCAACTCGACAATCAGCACTGTCCATGATTTTGAGAGAAGCGGTTAACAATGTCATTAAGCATGCACAGGCTACTAAAGTAACAGGTGAAATCGTTGAAGAAAATGAACATTTAACATTGGTAATCATAGATGACGGCATAGGTATGAAACACATTGATGAAGATGATTTTAAGAGTATCAAAAATCGTGTTCATGCATTAAATGGCCAACTAAAAGTAAGTAATTTAAATAAAGGATTAAAAATGACGATCACATTGCCTAGAGGGGATGACACATTATGATATCAATTGTTATAGCAGAAGACCAAGAAATGTTACGTAAAGCCATGGTTCAATTGATGGAAATGAATGATGAATTAAATATTTTAGGGGACTTTTCAAATGGAGAAGATGCATTAGAAAGTATTCAAAGTCACGAACCAGATGTCGCGATACTAGATGTCGAAATGCCTAAAATGACAGGATTAGAAGTATTGAAAAAAGTAAAAGATTCAAATTTAAATACGAAAGTCATCATCGTTACAACTTTTAAAAGACCTGGATACTTTGAGAGTGCAGTAGCAAAAGATGTTGATGCATACGTATTGAAAGAACGATCAATAGATGAACTTGTCGAAACAATTAAAAATGTGATGGACGGTAAGAAAGAATATAGTGAATCTTTAATGACATCAATGTTTAAAGATCGAAATCCATTAAGTCCGAAAGAACAACTCGTATTGAAAGAAATAGGCAAAGGCTTATCCAGTAAAGAAATATCAAAAGAGTTATATTTATCAGACGGCACAATTAGAAATTATACATCGATAATTATAGATAAATTAGAAGCAGATAACCGGTTTGACGCATGGCAGAAAGCAATCGAAAAAGGATGGATATAGATAGGTGCAAGGGTAGTAGAGGTAAGTAGGGAATTTCTGGACCGATAAAATAAATTACCGGTCCAGAAATGAGAAATATGGACCGATAAATAAAAATATCGACCCGAAAACGGGATTTTCAGGCCGATAAATAAAAATAACGACCCGAAAACGGGATTTTCGGGCCGATAAATGAAAAGCTGAGCCATCATTTGATGATGTGCTCAGCTTTCTTATTGATTATTTTGTTTTTACTGTGTGTATAAACTCATATAATCCGTTTAGTTGATCGAGTTGTTGATTACAATGTTCACTATCATGGCAAATATAATTACCATTTTTAGTATATGTTCCATCACCTTTTGACTTCGTAGTTGATAGAAACATGGAAACATTGGATTCTTTCTTACATATACTACAGATTCCGGGTTTAATGGTAGGTGATAAGTCTCCTGATACACCTATCAATTTATCATCTTCATAAAGCACGATAAATTTCTTTTGTTTACCAGAATCATTCCAACCTATATATGAAGACTCTTTTAAGTCTATGTTATCCCATTCTGGATGTTTTAATTTCTTGGTCTTTTTAAAGATTTTTTCAAGTTGCTTACTTGAAGGCTGTTCAAATGGAACGACGTAGCTTTTAAGTCCAAATAATAATTTCTCAATTTGTGCTCGAGAAATCTTTTTATTCATAATGATTTTTGTGAAATCTTCTATTTCTGAATGCTTTTCCTCAAAAAGCTGTGAAATATGGTCGTATGTTATAGCTTGAAACGTATCGATTGTTTTTATATCATTTACAGATTTATAAACGTTAAATAACTGTTCAGATTTTTCTTTAATACTAACGAATTGATATGGTTTAATGTAATTATTCATATTGAATCCCTTCTTTTAAATTATTTCCTTTGATCGTTGGGTATGAATAATTGTAGAGAACATGACACATTTAGTAGCATCTTAAGATCCCTCCTTATCAGACACTAGTATAGTCCTTTAACCATGTAATTTCAAATGTATATTATTATAAAAATTATTCGAAATAGTGTAAAATTAAAAGACAACCGAATATGGTTGGAATTTTTTATTATATGGAGGAATTAATTAATAATTGGGGACCACAATTAGTTTAATCACGTTTATTGTATTACTCGCTTTAACCGGATTCTTTGTTGCGACGGAATTTGCAATTGTAAAGGTCAGGTCATCTAGAATTAACTACTTAGCAGAACAGAATTATAAGAACGCTCAACCAGCTAAAAAGGTAGTCGAACATCTTGATGAGTATTTAGCAGCATGTCAGCTAGGTATTACCATTACAGCACTTGGAATTGGTATGGTTGGCGAATCAACATTTGAGTTTATTCTGCATCCACTTTATAGTAGCTTTGGATTATCAGAAACGGTTATTCATGTCTTAACATTAGTCAGCGCATTTATTATCGCAACTTATTTACACGTTGTAGTAGGTGAAATGGCGCCAAAGACAATCGCAATTCAAAAAGCAGAACAAGTTACATTATTCTTTGCAAGACCGATCATACTGTTTTACAAATTATTATATCCTTTTATTTTTATTTTAAATGGGTCAGCAAGAATGATATTGAGCTTATTTGGTATGAAGCCTGCGAAAGAGTCTGAATTATATCACTCTGAAGAAGAATTGAAGATGTTGATTAAAGAAAGTCACCAAGGCGGGGAAATTTCATCAACAGAACTAGAACATATTAATAAAGTCTTTATTTATGATGAACTTGTCGTCAAAGATTGTATGATTTCTAAAGACAATATGACAATGATCAATAGTGATGCTAGTCAGCAAGAAGCTATTCAATTTGTGAAAAATGGCTATTATACGAGATATCCAGTTTACCAAGATGATAAAACGAATGTTATTGGATATTTACATGCGAAAGATTTATTGAAAGACAACATACAAGACATTACTGAATTGATTCATGAAATCATATACGTCAAAGAGGCAGATGCCATTCAAAACGTACTAGATAAAATGAAAAAACAACGCGCACATATCGCAATTGTTCATAATGAACACGGTGAATTAGCAGGTATGATTACGATGGAAGACATACTTGAAAATATTGTCGGTAACATTGAAGATGAACACGATAAATAGACGTAAAAAGAACCTGAGCCACAAAAAATGGCTCAGGTTTTTCTATTCTGTCTGTTTCTTTTTGGGTGGCCAGATGAAATACGAGATGGTGATAGCTAAATCAATAATGAGCACTATTGACCAAATGTGAATAACACCATCCATAGCTTCTGTTCTATTTTTATCATGAATTAAATAAATGATTAAATGTAGAATACCTGTCCCTATAATGTAAGAGAGTAAATGTTTAAACCAACTTTTCGCATATAGTTTAGCATACGCGAATCCACTAGGTTTCTCAGGCTTGCTACCTTCTTTCATGACATAATATCTGAAGCGGTCATCTGCCCATTGAATCATACTTTTACCAAAGACAATTGAAACAGATATATAAACAGCAGCAATAGCGTGAGGTGTTTCGGCAGTTGCACCGTTCATTAAATCCACAGCTGTTGTAATTAATAGAATCAAATCAATTACGGGTGTAAGTGCTAGAAAAATGAGCCCAAGCTTTTTCTGTCTGAAGACATACCTTGTGACGAGTCCAAGTAATATAACGACCCAGAAAGCAACTTCACAAAAAATAATGAGCCACACAATAAAATTCATGATTATCCTCCTTTATTTTGTAAGCTTTGAAATTTCTTCAAATACAATTGCTTCAATATCTTCATTAGAGGTCTGTTCTGGATTTAACAATTTATGTAGTGCTAATCCATCAATTAATGCGTGAAGTCTCATTGAATTAAGATGTATATTGATGTTGTTTTTTAATAAGTGATCGCGTTCTAAAATTGTTAATACCGTTACACATAGTTCATCTAATCCATCATCTAAAGTACTCTGTCCGTATTCATGGATGTCATATCGAAAGGCCATCCATACTTCCATATCAGCTAATCTTTCTTCATCTAACGGTAAAACGGCGAGTAAACATGCTTTTACTTTATCAATTGTATCTTGGTTATCAGACGTGAGTATTGATTCGATTCTCCTTCTTACCTTTAGTTCTACTTCAGACATAACGGCACTGAGTAATTCTGAATGACTTGGAAAATAATATCTAATTTGTCCCGGTGTCATTTGTGCGAGTTTAGCAATTTGTCTAACCGTAGATCCCTTTGCACCATTTTCAACAATTGACTGAAAGGCATATTGAATAATTTGTTCTTTTTTTTCTTTATGATTAATAATTTTTGGCATAGTAGAAGTCTAACATATTTTAATACACCTGTGTTAAATAAAAGTTTGAAAAATAAAATATATTAAATAATAAAAATATAAAAATGCATTGACATTAACGTTTGCAATACATATGATGAAATTATAAATTGCATTTTACAAAATCTTTACATTCTTTACAAAAAATTAATAATAGGAGGTAAGAGTATGGCGAATTTCTTGAAGCCAGCGAAACATATAGATCCTCTACCAAGTGAACAGGTAGATGATACATATAAGAAATTGAGACTACAAGTCTTTATAGGGATATTTCTTGGTTATGCTGGTTACTATTTATTAAGGAAAAACTTTTCACTTGCAATGCCTGCATTGATCGATGAAGGCTTTAGTAAGACGGAATTAGGATTTGCTTTATCAGCTATTTCAATTGCATACGGTTTTAGTAAATTTATTATGGGTACAGTGAGTGACCGGAGTAACGCAAGAATATTTTTAACATTAGGTTTAGTATTAACGGCAATCGTTAATTTATTGATGGGTTTTATACCGGTCTTAACATCTAGTGTATTTATCATGTTTATTATGCTTTTCTTAAATGGTTGGTTCCAAGGTATGGGATGGCCACCATCTGGAAGAGTGCTTGTACATTGGTACAGCGTTAGTGAACGTGGAGGTAAGACAGCTATTTGGAATGTCGCGCATAATGTTGGTGGCGGGTTGATGGCACCGATTGCCTTGCTTGGTATTTCAATTACAGGAACATTGTCATTTGGTTATTTAAAAGGATTTGAAGGTGCATTTATATATCCAGCTATTATCGCGTTAATTATTGCGATTATTTCATACGTTCTAGTTAGGGATACACCTCAATCGATGGGATTACCACCGATTGAAGAATATCGAAATGATTACCCTAATAAAGAGCAGAAAACGTTAGAAGTAGAGCTTACAACAAAAGATATTCTCTTTAAATATGTATTGAATAACAAATGGGTTTGGATGATTGCTATCGCAAATATCTTTGTTTATTTTGTTAGATATGGTGTGTTAGACTGGGCACCAACATATTTAAGTGAAGAAAAAGGTTTCGACTTAAATGCATCAGGTTGGGCATACTTCTTATATGAATGGGCAGGTATCCCAGGAACATTATTATGTGGTTATATTTCGGATAAAGTGTACAAGGGTAGAAGGGGGCCAGCAGGATTTATATTCATGTTAGGTGTGACAATCGCTGTCATCGTATATTGGTTAAATCCAGCAGGAAACCCATTAGTAGATAATATCGCATTAGTTGCGATCGGTTTCTTAATATACGGACCTGTTATGTTGATAGGTTTACAAGCATTAGATTATGTACCTAAAAAAGCAGCAGGTACTGCAGCAGGATTAACAGGATTGTTTGGTTATTTAGGTGGAGCTGTAATGGCTAATATCATTATGGGATTAACTGTTGATAAATTAGGATGGGATTCAGGATTCTTATTATTAACAATCATTAGTGTATTAGCAATGTTAAGTTTCATCTTAACTTGGAACAAACGTGGACAAGAAGTTGTAAAATCATAATTATATAAAGTGTAAAGAGACTAGGGCATTTTACCTTAGTCTCTTTTCCTATTTAATGATAAACGTTCGCGAAATTCAATGACACTATTCAATAAATTCTCACTTAATAAATTGTATGATTCTTTCAAAATATTAAAACATTTACCTTAATCTGATTTTCTTCAATTTATATATTTACTGATTTAAGTTTTCGAATTATAATAACGTCATTATAATTCAATATTTTTACATTAGTAATTTGATGTTTACTTTTGGAATTTGGATTAAATATATTAAGATATCAAAGAATTAGGAGATTTGTTGTGAGAAATATATATGAAATCAAATACCTAAAATATTCTGCTACTAAATATCGCAATCATATAGGTATTTCTTTTTTTGTAGTATTAAAGGGTCGTGTTATGGTCACGATTAAAGAGCATAGTAAAGAATATAAAGAAGGAGAAACGTTTGTTGTTAAACATAATGAGTGGTATAAACTCGATGTATCAGAAGGGAATATCGTCGTACAAATTCATCTGTATGAGTCAATCATAACAACGATGATACCAGAGTTACTTTCATATCATCAGCATGTAAGTATGCAAACAAAGTTAGTCCCTTTACGAGACCATTTAATTTGCCTGTGTGATTTATATTTAATACAAGAAAACAATCGCAATTTAAAAATCATGAAGCAACTTATTACGATATTAGAATTTTATAGAGAACGATTGACGGTTTATTCAAAAGAATGTCCACTTGTTAATCGGCATATGAACCCAATAATTGATGAAATTAAAGATTATATTTATGAGCATTATAATGAACGTATAACGATCAATACATTCACCGATAAATATCATATTTCTGAATCATATTTTTCGAAATTATTTAAAGAACAAATGGGTGTGAACTTTAAAGATTATTTAACGGACATTAGATTGTTAAATAGCACGTATGATTTAATTCATACACAAGAAAAAGTAATCGACATTTCAGAAAAACATGGATTTTATAATGTATCGTCTTATATTTATTGCTTTAAATTGTATTATGGTGTTACACCGAAAAAGTATCGTGATATGACACAACGTAAACACGTACAAATTGAGCGACAAAGCTTTTTTAATGAAGTAGATCATGAGCAAGATTTATCAGATGAGGAAGTTAAATATTATTTGAAAAAGTTTCAAGAGGATTATTCAAGCATGATATGTACATAAAAATTTCGCGATTTTAACAAAACAAAACCTCCCAATCTTTTATAAGGTTAAAGAGATTGGAAGGTAAATGATTCATATTATGATTGTGCGATATATTTTTTAATAACTTCTTTGTTCTTTTCTTTGAAGATGTCGTTGTGGCTCGATACGCGACCACCTGCTTGTGCTTCAGGATCGATATAGCTTTTAGCTAAGTTTGCAGCATTTGCAGCATCATTGAAACAAGAAGCAATCAAATGAACTTTTGCATCATGTTTAAGGATATCCCCAGCACCGAAAATACCAGGTACTGAAGTTTGAGCATTCCCTAAACCTTCAATAAAGAATTCATTCACTAAGTTAACTTTAGTTTGTGCATTATGAAGTAATTCTGATTCACGATCAAAACCATGACTAATGATAACTTCATCAACAGGTATGATTTCTTGTTCCTTTGTATCAACATGTTCTAAAACAACTTCTGTAATAACTGGTTTATCAGGGTCACTGTTAAGTTGTTTAATAACCATACTTGGTTTCTTAGAAATATCAAGTTTATCTAATAATTGTTTCATATGCTCATGGCCAGAAATTTCTTCTTTTCTGTAGCAAAGCGTAACACTTTTCGCATATTCTGATAAATCACAAGCCCAATCTAATGCAGAGTTTCCCGCTCCCGAAATTAATATGTGTTTGTCTTTAAACTTCTGAATTGACTGTACAACATAATTTAAATTAGATAATTCAAAACGCTCAGCACCTTCAATATCTAAAGTTAATGGTTTGATAATGCCACTACCAACAGCAATAATGACAGATTTTGAATGATACTCATGACCTTTTTCTGTATATATAATAAAATGTTGTTCTTCAACTTTTTTAATATCAATAACTTTTTCTTCTAAGCACACTTCTGGACCGAAATGTAAGCCTTGTTGAACTAAATCTTGAATAACTTCATAACAAGGTTTTGGCGCAAGAGCCCCTATATCCCAAATGACTTTTTCAGGGTAGACATGCATTTTACCGCCTAATTTATTTTGGAAATCAACTATTCTAACACTCATTCCTCTTAACCCGGAATAGAAACTTGCAAATAATCCCGCTGGACCCCCGCCGATAATCGTAACGTCTGTAATATTCATCAGTCATGATTCCTCCTAATTATTTCAACTTACGATTATTATCCTATATTTGCAAATGATAATCAATATCAATGACGGAATTGGCATAATTTTTTTAATTTAAATACATATGTAAAATATTTTTAGATGAATAAAAAATGGGCGAGAATATTTGTGTGAATCGGGGGTGATAGTGAGGATGTATTTGAGTATTGTCGAAAAAATGAGTCGTGTTAGGGACAGAATTCCGAGAAATGTCCGTAAGAGAGGTTGTTAGGGACATAATTCTGAGAAGTGTCCGTAAGAGGTGTCGTTAGGGACAGAATTCCGAGAAATGTCCGTAAGAGGGGTCGTTAGGGACAGAATTCCGAGAAGTGTCCGTAAGAGAGGTTGTTAGGGACATAATTCTGAGAAGTGTCCGTAAGAGAGCGCTCACCTAACTACCAGAATTCCGAATAATGGTAGCTAGCCGATTCTAACTACCACAATTCAGAAAAATGGAAGTTACAGCGTTCTAATTACCACAATTCCGCAAAATGAAAATTAGCACACTCATACATAATGAAAGGCTGAGACAATTTTCATGTCTCAGCCTTCTTATCATACTTATGCGATTGGGAAGAGTGATTCGATAAGTTGAATGTTCTCTTCTGTTAAGTTCACTTCTAATGTTTTTAAGTTGTCGATAACTTGTTCGCCTCGTTTAGCGCCAGGTATGATCACATCTAATGATGGTTTTGTTAAGTAATATGCTAACACAATATGTGCTACGTCTACGCCATGCTCTTGTGCGATTTCTCTAAGTTTGTCTACTTTTTTAAGATTTTCTTTAAAAGCTTCACCTTGGAATTCAGGTTTTTCTGCTCTTAAGTCATCAAACGTTGTATTTTCATCATATTTGCCAGCTAATAATCCTGCAGCTAATGGGAAGTATGGAATAAATGTAATATCATGTTCTGCTGTATATTCCAAGATGTGTTCATTCTCACGATTTAATAAATTATATTCATGTTGAATAACATCTACATTACCATTTTTATTAGCTTCTTTCAGTTGTTCTAATGTGAAGTTAGAAACACCGATTGCTTTAATTTTTCCAGCATCTTTTAATCCTTGTAAAGCTGCAACTGCTTCGTCTTTAGGTGTTTCGTCATCTGGGAAGTGAATATAATATAAATCGATATAGTCAGTTTGTAATCTTTTAAGGCTGTTTTCAACTTGTTCTTTTAAAAATTCAGGGTCGTTTGATAATTTCGTATCATCACCGTCAAAGTAGTGAGCGCCTTTAGTAGCAATCACGACATCTTCGCGATTGTATTCTTTAACGACTTCTCCGACAAGTTCTTCTGATCTTCCTGGACCATAAATGAAAGCAGTATCTAATAAATTAACACCATTGTCTAGGGCAGCTCTTACAACATTTTTACCTTGTTCTTCATCAAGGTTTGGATATAAATTATGACCGCCAACAGCATTTGTTCCTAAACCAATTGGATTAACTTCAATATTTGATTTACCTAATTTTACGCGATTTGCCATTTCAATCATCCTTTTCTCATTGTTTGTTTTAAATTTGAATAAGTTTGAATTAAAATTCTTCATAAGTTGCTGGATCTTGATCTTTAAGACGTCCATCAGCTTTTGTTAATGCATCGATTGCGTGTAAATCTTCTGATTCTAAATAGAAATCAAACACATCTAAATTTTGTAGTTGTCTAGTATTAGATGTTGATTTTGGAATTGGAACAATACCATTTTGAACGTGCCATTTTAAAATGATTTGCGGAATTGTTTTATTATATTTTTCAGCGATTTTACCAATTTCTTTATCGTTTATAACTTCTGAAGCGCGACCTAATGGACTCCAAGCTTCTATTATAATACCTTTTTCTTGATGATATTCGAGTACATTTTTTTGGTTGAAATAAGGATGTAATTCTATTTGGTTAACTGCAGGTAGTACGCCAGTTTCTTTTTCTAATGTATCAATATGTTCTTCTAAGAAATTACATACACCAATAGATTTAATAAGGCCAAGTTTCTGTGCGTCTATGAGTGCTTTCCAAGCTTCTACATATTTGCCTTGTTTAGGGTTTGGCCAGTGAATTAAATATAAGTCAATATATTCTAGACCTAATCGATAAATCGATTCTTGTATAGCAGTAATGGCTTGATCATAACTATGATAACGACCAGGTAGCTTTGATGTTACGATAATTTGATCACGACTAACATGGCTTTCTTGTATCGCTTTTCCGACAGTACCTTCATTTTCGTAATTATATGCAGTATCTAATATGCGATATCCGTTGTTTAATGCATTTACGATTGCATGAACACCTGATGATCCGTTTAATTTATACGTACCAAATCCTACTTGCGGTAACACTTGTCCATCATTTAAATGATAATTTTCCATGATAAAATGCCTCCTATATAAATATAATGACTGTACACTTTTAAACTATATCATACCTCTTTTTGTAGATAGGAATAATCAGCTTATAAATATTTTTGTAAAACGTATTGAATTCATATAGTTAATGTAGTAAGATGTATCTCATTGCGCAAGATAAGTAGCTAATAGCTAGAGTCATATTATTGAGAAAAGAAGGGTTAAAATGGAGCGTGTATGTGTCATATCATTAAGCATTATAGATGCAATCATGATACTCATGTTGGTACTGTTTAATACAGCAATTATTTCTAATATTTATGTATTAACAGTTTATGCTTTAATCATGGTACTGGTTTCTGGTTATATCGTATATTTAGCTATCAGTATGAAATGTGATCAATCTATTAATCAATTTGATCAATTTTCTAAATAATTAAATTTAACGAGTA
This sequence comes from Mammaliicoccus sp. I-M35, assembly GCF_022386455.1. NCBI lineage: Bacteria > Bacillati > Bacillota > Bacilli > Caryophanales > Staphylococcaceae > Mammaliicoccus > Mammaliicoccus sp. I-M35. The sequence goes on from NZ_JAJNIL010000003.1 coordinate 23,618, forward strand.
AAAATGTATATGATTGAAAATTCGACGAATAAGCCTTTATGGTTTGTTCGTTTTTTTATTTATATAGAAATCGTAAATAGTATGTAAAAATGTAGTAACATACTTTTACGTTGCATGTTATAATAATGGTGCTTTTAATTAAACGAAAAGGGTGGACAATAAACAATGTTTTTAATCATCAACATAATTGGTTTGTTGGTATTCATTGGTGTCGCTTTTCTTTTTTCTAGAGACAAAAAGAATGTTGATTGGAAATCAGTCTTAATACTAATTGTTATTAACTTAGTATTAGCATGGTTCTTCACACAATTTTCTTTCGGGGCGAGATTCGTTAAAGGTGCGGCTGACGGCGTATCATGGCTTTTAGAATCTGCTTTTTCGGGAATTGGATTTGCATTTGGTAGCTTTACAGCACCAGGACCAGGGAAAATGGATATGGCAGTTTCAGCGTTACTACCAATTTTACTAGTTGTACCAGTATTTGATATTTTAATGTATTTAGGTATTTTACCGAAATTTATTTCAATGTTAGGTTGGGTTATTTCAAAAGTAACAAGACAACCTAAATTTGAATCATTCTTCTCAATTGAAATGATGTTCTTAGGAAATACGGAAGCATTAGCAGTTTCATCTAAACAATTAACATCTATGAATAAAGTCAGAGTACTTACGCTTGCAATGATGTCTATGAGTTCTGTATCAGGGGCAATTGTTGGTGCGTATGTCACAATGATACCAGGAGAATATGTATTAACGGCAATACCATTAAACATCATTAATGCGATTATTGTAACAACAATTTTAAATCCATTTGATTTAGACCCAGAAGATGATGTCGTGGCTGAGATAGACGAAGGGGAAAAACAGCCATTCTTCTCATTCTTAGGGGATTCAGTTATCAATGCAGGTAAACTTGTATTAATCATTATCGCATTTGTTATCGCATTTGTTGCGATTGCAGACTTGATCAATAAATTACTAGGTATTATGGATCCAATTCCATATTTACCAAACATAAGATTAGAGTATATTCTCGGAATCTTCATGTTCCCATTTGCAATTTTACTTGGTATGCCAGTTGGAGAAGCATGGGTAGTTGCTCAACAAATGGCACTTAAGATTGTAACAAATGAATTTGTTGTCATGAGCACGATTAGTAAAGAAATAAGTGAATATTCAACACATAGAGCAGCAGTAATTAGTACATTCTTAGTATCATTTGCTAATTTCTCTACTATTGGTATGATAATAGGTACTTTGAAAGGTATCGTCAAAGAAGATGTATCTAATTTCGTATCTAAATATGTACCAATGATGTTGTTATCAGGTATATTAGTATCACTGTTAACAGCAGCATTCGTTGGATTATTTGCTTGGTAAGTTGAATCAACACTTTTAAAGTTAAATTTAAAAGCAACAAGCACATTTAATGTACTTGTTGCTTTTTTTAATAAAGGGGGATATATCATGCTCAAAAAAGTATTAGATATATCGAGTATTGTTTTGTGGTTAATTTCTATTATATTAATTATGATTAACTATGCCGATTTACCTGACAAAATTCCGAGTCATTATAATTTTGCAGGAGATGCAGATGCATGGTCGACTAAGACTTTTATATTCTTTATGCCTGTATTAGGATTATTGATATGGCTTATGCTTCATTATTTAGTCAGCAATCCAAAGTTAGATAAATACATACATGTTCCATCACTTTATGGTCAACCAAATAAAGCCCAAATAGAAAATGCTAAATTATTAATTTACTTTATTAAATTTGAAATGATGGCATTATTTACATTTCTCGTCATTAAAGACTTGTATACGGCACTTGGTATGCCTTTTAAATTGGGTGTTTGGGAATCGATTATTATTTTAAGTGTGTTAGGCTTGACGATTATCATATTTATTGCTCGAAATCATATGTTAGATAAAAATGAAAATACGAAATGAGTGAAGATAAATGTCTGAATGTACTTGGCCAAGTAGTGATTTAATGAAAAAATATCACGAAGATGAATGGTGTAGAATTAATAAAAATGATGATTACATCTTTGAAATGTTATCATTAGAAGGTGCGCAAGCTGGTCTGTCATGGGAAACGGTTATTCAAAAGCGTGAAGCCTATCAAGCAGCTTTTAAACAATTTAACATTGATCGATGCGCAGCGTTAACAGATGAAGAATTAGAAAGCATTAAAACTGAATATAATGTCATTAAACATATAGGTAAGATAAAATCCGTAAAGAGTAATGCATTATTAGTTCAAGAAATACAACAAACATATGGTAGCTTTGCTGATTTTCTTTGGTCATATGTAGACGACGAGCCAATTATAAATGAATGGCATGACATGTCAGAAGTACCGGCAGAAACGGAGCTTTCTATTAAACTAAGTAAAGACTTAAAAAAATTAGGATTCAAATTTGTTGGACCTAAAATTATGTATTCTTTTTTACAAAGCATTGGTATTATAGATGACCATCTCATCACCTGTCCATATCACAGTTATAATAGAAATAAAAAGGGTTAGGACAATCATTAAAGCTTGTCCTAACCCTTTATGTTATTTCAAAATTATGCATCTTTGTCATTATTAAGATTTGTTTGAATAAATGATTCTACTGAATCTCTTAATTCGTTAAATTGCTCGGTATCCATGTTCAAACCTTTGAATGTTTTATAAATTTCCTCTAAGATTTGACCTTGTGTTTCGACACCTGATTCAGTAAGAGAAACACGTAAGTTTCTTTCGTCATTAATCGCTCTTTCACGATTAACGAATCCTTTTTCTTCAAGTTTCTTTAATAACGGTGTTAAAGTCCCAGAATCTAAGTATAGTCTGTCGCCTAAAGTTTTAATATTGATTACTTCGTTTTTATCTATAGCTACAAGAACGATATAACCTGTATATGTTAGGTTATATTTCTTCAATATCGGTGTATATTTTTTTATAAGCTCTTTTGACGCAACATATAACATGAATCCAAGTTGTTTGTTGATTGGTGGTATATCCATTTCATTATCCTCCTTACGTCAAAATTAAGCCTATTATGAAATGAAAACAAAGTCAAGCTATTTACGAAATGTTCATAAAATAGCAAAAATTATCGCGCTCAATTCAGTTTTGGAAAATCTCAGTTATAATATAAATATAAATTAGAATTTTTTTGAAGGAAAAGTTAAATTGTAATGTTATTTTTGATATTCTATTATAGATATAAAGATAAAGTGAGGTGTATAGTATATGAATCAACAACGTTATCCTAAATCTTTAGTTCAAGAAATTGTGATGAATGCTGGTTTAGTATTGTTAGAAGCGGGATCGGAGGCTTTTAGAGTTGAAGATACGATGTATAGAATGGCTAAACGATTAGGGTATCCGAATAATCAATGTTATGTCAGTTCAACGATTATAAATTTCGCTTTAGATATTGATGATAATATTAGAGTTTATAGAGTTAGTAAACGAGATACTAATTTAGGTAATATCCACCGAGTAAATAATATTTCTAGAATGTTAGATAAAGGGCAAATATCTGCTGAAGAAGCATTGAAACGTATTCGTACTATACATAAATCTCCATTACCATACTCGTTACCGTTTAAAATGATTGCTGCAGGTTTCATTTCAATTTTCTTCCTATATTTATTTAGCGGACATAAAGAAGATATCATCGCTACATTTATTGGTGGTGCAATAGGTTATTCTATAGTAGAAATCCTTCATTCATGGACACGTGTTAAATTTATAGCAGAAATTATTGCCGCAAGTGTCATCGCATTAATCGCTATTTATAATCAAATGTTATTTGGTGGAGATGCTTTAAATATTGCGATTATATCTGCAGTTATGCCGATTGTCCCAGGTGTACTCATAACGAATGCGATTCAAGATTTATTTTTAGGACAATTATTGGTTGGCATATCTAAAGGATTAGAAGCAACTTTTACTTCTATTGCCATTGGTGTCGGTGTAGGTATTGTGTTGTTAATATTCTCATAAGAGGTGAATTATGGTTATTACGATAATATTAAACATTGTATTTAGTTTTGGTACGGCTTTCTTTTTTGCTTTATTATTTAATTCACCTAAATATTTATTAACCCCGGCTGGTATCGTTGGTGCCATCGGGTGGGTTGCTTTTCAAACGGGTATGATAGTCAATGGTTCTGACGTACAATCTTCATTTATTGGCGGTTTGTTTATAGGTGTGGCAGGACATATCATGAGTAGAAAATTCTTCTCACCAGTTATTCTCTTTATTATTCCTGGTATCATACCACTTGTACCTGGGGGCACAGCCTATGAAGCGATTAAAAATTTAATATTAAATGATTATCATGAAGCATTAATTACGATGATAAAAGTTGCGCTTATCTCAAGTTCAATAGCACTTGGGTTGCTCATAGCAGATTTATTATCGAAAGTTTACTATAAATTTAAGAAACATCGACAATTAAATAAAGTTAAATAAAAAGGTTATCACGCATGTATTGTCATTAATAAGCGTCATAACCTTTTATTTTTATTCGTAAATATATTTAAGGACTTCTAATGCTTGGTCTACTGTCTCAACAGTGACATTTGCTTTGTTAGATAACTCTTTAAGTGGGTGAATTAAGTCAGTTGGTCGTATAATTATTAACGGCTTGTTTAAAGCAATCGCCGTAGAAGCATCCATTGCCGTATTCCATTGTTTATATTTTTCACCAAATAATGCAATGACAACATCTGCTTTATTCATTAACACTTGCGTACGGAAATTATTAATATCAGAAGCGGCTTGATCTTTATAATAATTATTAGGTTGTTCACCTAAAATAGATTCACCAATATTATCAGAACGATCATGGTTGGTTTGCGGACCAACAAACGTTAACGGTAAATTATGCTGTTCAGCTTTCTGAGTGATTTCTTCTCTCCAATTATCATGAATTTGTCCTGCTAAATAAATCGTTAAATTTGTCATACGAATATTCACTCCTTTTTTATTAGTTTAACATATTTAAATCAATCGCTTTCTTTGATATGATTAGAAAAATATAAATAAAAAAGTATGGAAGAAGGCTCTCAATATGCATACAATCGAAATAACAGCTATTCAAGAAAATGAAATAGAAGCTTTATCTACAATATGTAAAACGACTTTTAAAGATACATTTATAGACGATATGCCACAAGAAGATATGAATCAATATTTTGAAGAAGCATATAATCATGAAATACTTTTAAGTGAACTGCAAAATAAAGAATCATGGTACTTCTTTGCCAAAATCAATCAAGAAATAGCAGGGTACATGAAACTTAATATTGGATCAGCACAAACGGAACCAATGGGAGATGAATATCTAGAAGTACAACGTTTATACATGTATAAGCAATTTCAGTCAAAAGGAATCGGCAGTGAACTCATGAAAAAAGCTTTTGAAATTGCTAAAGAACAACAAAAATCAAAACTGTGGTTAGGCGTATGGGAACATAATCACCAAGCACTTAACTTCTATACTAAACATGGCTATAAAATAGTAGGATCACATCAATTCGTAGCTGGTAATGACATATCAACCGACTATATCGTTGAGACAGAAATATAGAGATGAATATAATATAAGGAGGCAGAATATGCTTATATTTTTATTTATTTTAGCTTGCGGACTTTATGGTTATTATTTGGTTAATCGTAAAAGAAAAAATTAGAAAATAATGCGATAAAAAAGAGGCCTAATTTCAGGTCTCTTTTTTATCGTATTTGCAATTCTAATTTCAAAATTTGCTAACCTTTTAATTAAATAAATATTTTTAATCTGTTCTTTTAAAATGAATACAAAAGATGACATACACGTGCGCCTACTTTATTTTATATTTATTATTTTTACATAATTTAACCATAATTCCATTTATTTGTAAATATTGTTTTGAAGTAGGTGCTCTTTGTTGTAAAATTAACTTAAACGTAGTGAATCATAGGCAGAAAAATATATTATGTAAATCACTGCACCTTAGACAAAGGATCTTAATAATGGTGTATTTAGGAGTGATTGCATTGCTATACTTAATAATTATTTTATTCATTGTAGGTTATACTGCATTTAACACGTGGGTACAGGTATATGGAATAAAGAGGTATAAAAGAAAAGTTTCCCAAAAGCTATTTAGAACGATATTAGTAACAAATTTCGTGTTAGCGATAATATTAATCATCATCTATATCTGTTTTCCTTAATAAAGATATAGATTCATTTGAAGATATTTGAAATCATGTAGAATATTTTATCTTCATAATTTACTCATATTGAAATGAAAGAAGTGATTAATGTTAGGAGGGGTATTTATGATTGAAATGCTCTTTATATTTTCAATTGTTTTTGTGATTTATTATTTATTTTGGAAATTATACATTATCTGCGCAAAGTTTTTGAAACAACAAAGAAGAACAAAAAATAACTACATAGTTAAACATATATTACTTTCATCTGGTGAAAGACTTAGTCACGTTGATTTAATAGTCGTACTATTGTTAACTTACTTAAGTTGTAGATAGACCATATTAAGATACTAATGCTATATTTGATGAAGAATATACAATAAACATAAGTGTGTGATATTAGAGTGAAATATAATTCTATAGAAGGTGCAGGTATTGATGAAATTCAACAAAATAACCAGTGTCGAAAGTAACTCAATTATTAGGGATCTATTTCAAAATATATTGAACATAGAAAGTATAAAAGATGTTGAAGAGTATTACAGTATAACTGAAAATGAACTGTATTCTGTTAGTAATAATGAACGTATAGTAGGACTAGTGGGGTTAATCAGTACTGAACAAGAAGTTGTGATTAAACATATCGCTATTCAAAGTCACATACAGAATAAAGGGCTAGGAACTGAGATTATAAATAAAATACATCAATTATTCCCTAAACAGAAGTTAGTAGCTGAAACGGATAATGACGCAGTAGGTTTTTATACTAAACTAGGATTTAAAATTATTTCTTTAGGGGAGAAATATCCAGGAATTATTAGATATAAGTGTATCAAAGAGTTCTGAAAGGTATAAAAATAAGGTGATTAATGTATATTTTACACATGACATGACATGTAATAGGTGGTATAATGTAATAAATAGAAATAATTGTTATATTTTAACATTTCATCTCATCTTTATATGGAGTAGTGCTTGAACTTATTAATGGTGTTGGCTAAAAGTCGCCTATTATTTTTTATAATTCTCTGGCCAATGAGAAAAGTAAGCTATTGCACATTCATATATGATGGGTGCAACGATGTGGACAAAAGTATTTACTGTAAAACCCCCTCACTACTGCCATAGTGAGGGGGTTTTTAATGCAATGTTTCATTTACTGTTCGTTTGGATTTGATTTAGAGTTTTGGTTATCATTATTTTAGAAGATGATTGTGGTAATACACATACTAATTATTTTATAATCAAGGGGTGTTTGAATATGCTTGAGAATAAAGAGAGTTTTAGATTACTTTATCAAGCTATAAGCGAACTATCAGTTAGAATTGGTGATAATCAATTAGAGACAAACTCTGTAAGTTTATTATTATTGGATTTTGATTTTGAGCATGAGGTGTTTGATAAACTTATGTTAGCTATTATGAAGTATTTGGGTAATGTAAGTTTAGATGATATAAATCATAGAGAACTTTTGGAATTGATAGATCAGACTATTCCAGAGGATAGACAATTAAATGAATTTGTGAAGAATAAAATCATTATAGGTTTTGCTAATAATTATTTTCCTGAATTACAGACTGTAGCAAATCACATAAAGAATGAAATGGGTATGTCTATTGCTAAAAGTAAATAAATTTTTTGAACATCAATGTCAATTTTACACATGACATGAAATGCAATAGGTGGTATAATGTTACTAACAAAAGCAATTGTTGTGACTCAACACCAAACCCCCTCACTATGGCCGTAGTGAGGGGGTTTTATTAGTGGTGTCGGCTAAATGTCGCCTTTTATTTTTTCTTACGATTCTCTAACCAATGAGAAAAGTAAGCTATTGCACATCCACATATAATGGGTGCAATGATATTGACAAAAGCAGTTGTCATTCTCAACACCTCCTCTCTATGTAGAATTACGCCATAGAGCTAGGCGACGATATAATTATACCATTATTCCGGGCAATTAAAAACTTTTAATATAAAATTGTATTTAATTTAATATTTGTGCCTAAATTTTTTGTAAACTGCATTTTGCTTTTGAATTTTTACTTAAAAACTACTTTTGACAATACCGATTTTCATTATTTGTAGTAAAGGATATAATGTATCTAACACTAGAAAAGGGTGAACATATGATTATCTGGCTGAATGGGGCATATGGTTCTGGAAAAACGACTGTGGCTTTTGAATTGAATAAGAGATTATCTAAATCTTTTGTTTATGATCCTGAAAATTTAGGTTTCTTTATACGCCATAATATACCTAAGAATTTACATAAAGATAATTTTCAGGACCATGATCAATGGAGATACTTTAATTATGATTTATTAAAGTATATAGCAGAGTCATATGACGGTATAATCATTGTACCTATGACGATCATTAATATTGAGTACTACCAAGAAATTATTGAATGCTTAAAAAAAGATGGGATTCGATTAGATCATTATATACTGTATGCAAATAAGAAAACTTTAAATAGACGTTTGAATAAAAGATTGGAATTGGGAGAAACGTTTGCTCGTGTTCAAATGGACGACTGTATTGAGTTTTTTGATAATGTTGTTACAGAATATAAAATATATACAGATCAATTAAATGTTGATCAAGTTGTTAATGAAATCGCTCAAAAAAGTCAATTAAAACTATTAAAAAATAGAAATTGGCTAAAGAGAAAACTCGATAGAATTTTAACGACATTTAAGCATATTAGATGATTAAATGTTATTTTCCAAGACGAAACCCCCTCACTAAGGTGATAGTGAAGGGGTTTTTGATTTATCCGATAAAGCTTTGTATAGCATCTATTAAACTGTAAACACCTAAAAATGATACGACGAGTACGACGAATAGTCCGATGATGTTAAGGACGATGCCGTTTGCAAATTTACCCATCATATTCTTTTTATTCAATATTATAAAGATTAATATTGCAATGAGTGGTAAAATGATGCCATTTAATGCTTGTGCGATTAGTAAGACTTCTAATGGTTCGAATCCGAGTGAAGAGGTGATGATACCTATGAAAATGACGATTGCGAACACGAGTCTATATTTTTTACTTTTCACGCCACCTTCCCAACGGAGACAACTACTGATTGTTGCTGCGGCACCCATTGGAGAGGCAATTGCTGAAGATAGACCTGCTGAGAATAATCCGACACTCATAAATATAGGTGCAAAGTCTCCTAAAATTGGCTTAAGTGGTTCGGATAACTCGACTAAACTTGAGACTTCTTTTCCATGGATGAGTGTGCCTGAAGTAATCAGTATGGCAGCAGAAATCAGTCCACCTAATCCTATCGCAACAATTGTATCGATTCTTACAATTTTTAAATCTTTTATACCATTAAATCGTTCATGTATAGAACTGGCATGGATAAAGAAATTATAAGGTACTACTGTTGTACCAATTAGTGCGATAATAGTTAATAATGAGCCGTTAGGTATGCTCGGTATGAATGCACCTTTTAAGACAGCACCGAAATCTGGTTGAATGACAATCACTGTTGTTATAAAGATGACACCCATAATGAGCACAAGTACGGTCATAACTTTTTCTATTAAATCATAACTACCGCTTAACCCGATTAACAAAATAACAATACCAATGACAGGTGCAATATAATTTTCTGGAATGCCTAGTAAATAGGCAGCACCTAACGATGTCCCTAATAAATCCCCCGATATGTATGCTGCACAACCAACTGCGACAGCAATCATACTGAACCAAACTGTGATGATTTTAAGTAATTGGTGATTAAAAATATCCCGTATAGCTTCTCCTAAACCTTCATTTGTAACAAGCGCCAATCGAGCAACCATTTCTTGAAGTGCAATCGTTGCAATGATTGAGAAGACTACTGCCCAGAGTAAGCTGTATCCAAATCCTGCACCACCTTGAGTCATGGTTGTAACGGTACCAGGACCAACAAATGATGCAGTAATAATCATTCCGGGACCAAAAATACTAAACTTACTTCTTTCTCTCTTTTCAGTCATATCTTGTCATCCCTTCGTTTGTAAGGCGTTAAACTTTGTTTAAATACTTAATATGGCCGGCTAATACATAAAGTACAGCAGTTGAAACAAAGTGAGCAGAGTTCTGATTCGCATCTTGCATTGGATAAACTTCAACAAAGTCCATACCAATAAGACCTAACTTTCCAAATTCATAAATCATTGTTAATAGTTCATAACTTGTTAACCCATTGCCATCAACAGGGCCGCCTGGATTAAAAGCGAAATCGAGTACATCACTACAGATCGTTAAGTAAACGACATCTACATCTTTACTTGCTTGAGCATAAATATCACGCGCAAACTGACGTAAATCAGATGTTTCTTTAATTTCATTAATTGTGATAGTAACCGCACCATTTTCTTTAGCGAATTGTCCCGTTTCAGGCTGGTTACGAGGTCCATGAATACCAGTATGAATTAAGCTTTCATTTCGAATGCCTTCTGTTTCGTACAACCTCATGAAAGGTGTATTACGCGCAAATTGTTCATTTTCATAGTGAGGCATATTATCATAGTGCGCATCTAAATGAATAATGCCTACTTTTTTCCCGGTGTTCGTTAATCCTTTTAAAATTGGATAAGTGATGCCGTGATCGCCACCTAAACCAACTAAAAATTTATTGGATTTCCATAAATCTTCAGCAAATGCTTCGATGTTCTGAACCGTTTGATCAACATCATGTGGTACAGTTGAAACATCACCTACATCCCCGATAGATAAATGTTTATGTACATCTATGTGATCTAATTCAGGTAAATATCCACTATATCTAGCAGAAGATAATCTAATTTGCTTCGGCCCTAATTCACACCCAGTATAATCTCCCCAAGTGCAAGGTCCTTCGAAAGGGACGCCATATACGAGAACGTCTGTAGAATAATCTTTTTCTTTTGTTAAGTTTTTACCACCTAAAAAGCAAGGTGTATTGCCATAAATTCGTTCTGTCATTGTAAAACTTCTCCTTTCAATTATTTATTCACATTATATAAAAGTAATCATTCGTTTTCAAACTTTTCTGAATATTATTTTTAGAAAAGGGAATATTAATTTTAATAAATTAATTAAATTTCACTTAAAATGATTGGAGGGATTTATAATCATGATATATAAATGTGTTTGGATGGTTACTGCTATATTGCTGTTAACAGGATGTAGTATCACAATAGGAGATCCTCAAAATCACAATCAAAAACCTTCGAAATCCAATAATAAACAGCAGAAAAATAAAAAAGAAACGCCAAAAATTAATGTTTTATCACAAGATTTTTCTGATCATTATATGAATGAAAACCATGTTACGGGATATAAAGGATTAATGAAGACAATGGATAAATCAGAAATAGAATCTAAATATGGAGATGAAGAAGAAGTACGTAATTTTTTAGGAAGAGAAGGGCATGTTTATGGGAATTTTATGGTTAGGTATTATTTGAGTGAAGGTTATCCAGTTAAACAATTTAGCATCGTTCCTAGTAACCACGTTACTTATAAAGACTTCGTCGATTTTCATGGTGAACCAACACAAGATTTAAGAACGAGACAAGGACATTCATTTGTTGTATATAACAAGACGAATCATAACGGCTATCAAGTTGCTGTATATACAAAAGGAAATACTGACGATGATAATATTCAATATATCATGCAATTTCCAGATGACTTTCAGTTTGAAAATTCAAGGGATAATCAACAAACAACCATTACGAGAGAGAATGTATTTGATGCAGTAGAAGCATTTGAAGGTATAGATAAAGATGATACAGATCATATCATTTGGAAAGAACCTAAGAAGAAAGGTGACGTGTTTGGATTTTCATATTCAAGTAAAGATGACAAACTACTTGGTTCTTATAATGTTAGTGAAGATGGATATGTTGAATCCTTTAATGAAAATGGCAAAAAAATTAGAGCTGGTTATATTAATTTAAATCAGTAAAATTACATTAGTAGCGTTGACAATTTTAATGGAACCGATTACAATCATATCATGTTAATATATTTTTTTGAATCTTTTTGGTACCGGTACCAAAAAGGACGGGATAAATAAGGAGTGAAATGAATGAATTATAAAAAGGAAGCTCAGAATATTACTGAAGCAATAGGTGGGAAAGATAATATTGAAGCTATTGCGCATTGTGCAACACGCTTAAGACTTGTATTAAAAGACGAGTCTCAAGTAAATGAAGACCAATTAAATGATATGGATGTTGTTAAGGGGACTTTTTCAACGGGTGGTCAATATCAAATTATTATAGGTTCTGGAACGGTAAATAAAGTCTTTGCGGAAATGGAATCTTTAACAGGGTTAGAGGCATCGACGACATCAGAAGTAAAAGAAAAGTCGACTAAGAAATTAAATCCTATTCAGCAATTTGTAAAAATGTTATCAGATATATTTGTTCCGATTATTCCTGCAATTGTAGCAGGTGGTTTATTAATGGGAATTAACAATATTTTGACTGCTAAAGATTTATTTTATGATAAAGCGTCATTTATTGATGTACATAGTCAATTTGCAAGTTTAGCTAATATGATTAATGTTTTCGCAAATGCACCATTCGTATTTCTACCAGTTCTAATAGGGTTTAGTGCAGCGAAGCGGTTTGGAGGCAATGCATTTCTTGGAGCTGCACTTGGTATGATACTTGTGCATCCTAGTTTAATGAATGGTTATGATTATCCTAAAGCTTTAGTAAAAGGCGACGAAATCCCAACGTGGGAAATTTTTGGACTTTCTATCAAAATGGTTGGTTATCAAGGACAAGTGTTACCTATATTAGTCGCATCTTACATACTTGCTAAATTAGAAATTGGATTTAGAAAAGTCATCCCTTCTACTTTAGATAATTTGTTAACACCATTACTGTCATTATTCTTTACAGCATTTGTTACATTTTTAGTCGTTGGACCAGTTACACGAACTGCAGGGACTTTCTTATCTGACGGTTTAACTTGGTTATATGAAACAGGTGGCGCAATTGGTGGCTTGTTATTTGGATTATTATATGCACCGATTGTTATTACTGGTATGCATCATAGCTTTATCGCTATTGAAACAACATTGATTGCAGATAAAGCAAATACAGGCGGATCATTTATATTCCCAATTGCAGCAATGTCTAACGTTGCACAAGGGGCAGCAACACTTGCAGCATTCTTTATTGTGAAGAATCATAAGATGAAAGGTACTGCTTCAGCAGCAGGTATTTCTGCATTATTAGGTATTACAGAGCCAGCTATGTTTGGTATAAACTTAAAATTACGTTATCCATTTATCGGTGCGATTATAGGATCAGGTGTTGGTTCTTGTTATGTAGCTGCAACAAAAGTAAAAGCTATTGCACTCGGTACAGCAGGATTACCGGGATTTATTTCTATAGCTCCAGGTAGTTGGTTTAACTATATTATCGGTATGGCGATAGCAATTATTGTCGCTTTTGTTGTTACAATTGTATTATCTAGAAGAAAAGCATATAGAGATGTGCAATCATAATATTTGTTACGACCTCTCATTATTTCGTACAATAGAAGTAGTTATTAAATGGAGGTATTGAACATGAAATTAAATGAAATTGATGAAAATGAATTATATCCTACAGAAAAAATTGGGCCAAGTGTACTAGGAACAATTATTTATAAAGTAGGCGAACAAAGCCAATTTAAAGGGGCATATATTACAACAAACGAACGTGTCATTATGAGCGTTGATATGAACGGTGAACCTTATAAAAGAGTATTTAGTTATCAAGATATCAAAGCCGTTACAATAGAAGATAAAGGTGTATTATTTATTGAATTCCTCCCACAAGGAAAAGTTGCAATGATTGATATTGAAGAAGGAGACAAAGAAGCATTCAAAGATTACGTTAACAATCTTGTTCAACAATAAATAACATTGTTAAAAACCTTTCAATGAAGACCATAACAGGTCTAAATTGAAAGGTTTTTTTATATACAAATGATGAAGTTGATTAATCGTTATTCAATCCAATAATATTGACTTCGTTAAATATTTTATCCAGCTTTTCATAGTCTAAATCATTGTTTGTGGACTTTGACCAATGTATAATACCAGCTAAATTAGAAGCGTAAATAAAAGGTAGTAAAGATTGAGGTAAATGCTCTGGTGTTGAAACCATATTGATATTATTTTTGAAATCTTTGCTGAATACTTCAATAAAGTACTTAGCGATTTCGTCCATAAATGCAGTATCACTATTATCTTTTTGCTTTTCAAATACGTCACTTAACTCACTGATAAATGCCTTTTCCATCGATTGAAATGGATGATGTAGACGGTCGTATAAATCTAATTCAAAGAAATCTTTTGTATATTCGCTTAATGCATATTGTAAGAGATCAAACTTATCCATAAAATGCTTGTAAAAAGTTGTTCTATGTATAAGCGATGTATGACAAATTTCATTTACAGTAATCTCTGAGAAATTCTTCTCTTTAAGAATCGAGATTAATGTTTCTGTGAGTGCTTTTTTAGTTTTAATCACGCGTAAATCCGTTTGTTTAGTCAAAATGAATTCCACTCCTTTAATATACAGTGTATGCATAAAATTTATGAAATGCAAATAGGGAGGTTGTGAGGAATAGTTGTTACGAGTTGTGTATATGAGCGTGCCGTTATTAGCACTTTTGGCAAGAAGTGCAAATACTGAGTGTGTTATTAGCAGTTTTGATGAGAAGTGCAAATACTGAGGTTGTTATTAGCAGTTTTAGTGAGAAGTGCAAATAAGGAGACCAGTAATTACAATTCTCAGTAGTTTTGTAACTAAGGCCGTCCATAGTAACATTTCGGCGGAGTTTTGTAATTAAGGAGGTCTATAGTAACAATTCAGCGGAGTTTTGTAACTAAGGCGGTCTATAGTAACACTTCAGCGGAGTTTTGTAACTAAGGCAGTCTATAGTAACACTTCAGGCGGCTTTTGTAATTATGGCTATTCTTAGTAACACTTCAGGCGACTTTTGTAACTAAGGAGGTCCATAGTAACACTTCGGCGGAGTTTTGTAATTAAGGAGGTCTATAGTAACACTTCGGCCGAGTTTTGTAACTAAGACCACTGTTATGAACAAGTTTGGGCAGAAGTGTTCACAAAGCCCTCGTTATGAACAAGTTTGGGCAGAAGTGTTCACAAGGCCCACGTTACGAACAAGTTTGGCCAGAAGTGTTCACAAAGCCATCGTTATGAACAAGTTTGGCCAGAAGTGTTCACAAAGCCATCGTTATGAACAAGTTTGGCCAGAAGTGTTCACAAGCCCGCCGTTACGTACATATTTAACAACCCCCATATATAATAGAAGAGACTAGGTCACTATGACCTAGTCTCTGCTTTATTATTTAGTTAACATATCTTTGAAGTATTTAGATTGTTTTTCGATTGAAATTGGATCTGAATACATGAATTCATTTCTTGGATAGTAATACACGTGATCTTCTTTAACTGCTGGTGTGTTTTTCCAAATGCTACCTTTAGTTAATGAAGAACTTGGTGCTTTTCCATTTTCAGTTGGGATTAATAAATAATCACCAGTGTATTTATTAAAGTTTTCGAATGATGTTGTTAACCAACCTTCTTTAGGAATATCTTTTTGTGCTGCTTCTGGATGTTTAAATCCAAATCCTTGATAAATGACTTCTGAACCTCTACCAAAGTTCTTACCGATTAATGTAAGTTCTTTAGGTCCAACTTCCATGATAGAAACTGTGCTGTCTTTACCAATTTTGTCTTGAACTTCTTTCCCGTCTTTAGCCATGATATCTTCTAATTCTTTAACTTGTTCTTTAGCTTTATCTTCTTTACCTAATAATTTCCCGATTTCAATGTGTACTTCTTTAAAAGTACGTTTACTGTGGTCGAATGGTACAGTAGGTGCTATTTTTTCATATTTTTTGATTTGTGGGTTAGCATTATAAGTAATGATTAAATCTGGTTTAAGCTTTGTAACAGCTTCAACATCTTCAGAACCAACACGTTTCCCGTCTTTATCGTCAACATATTTTGATTTAGGGAAATCAGCATCTGTTCCGACTGGATCTACACCAAGTTTTTGGAAGTTACCTTGGTTAGTTGTTAATACGACAACACGTTTTGGATTGTTAGGAATTTCAACCGTTTTACCTTCATCTGTTTTATATTTGTGAGTTTTGCTTTTAGATGAGTCATCATCTTTGATGCCACAAGCTGCTAATACAAGTAACAATGTAGCGAGGAATACAAGTAATTTTTTTGTCATTTTTCTCTCTCCTAAGTGATAATTACTTTCAATTATATCATGTTAATTTGTTAAATAGTATCCATTTTTTTATTTTAAATTTGTTTATGAATTGTAAATAATGGATAATAAACTGTAACGATGGAGGTGATGTATCATGCATGAAATTAGAATAGAATGTCCCAAAATATTCGACTATGAAAAATGCTTAGATTATTTAAAAAGAGATGAGAATGAAGTGTTATTTGAAGTTGAAGATCATAAAATTTATCGTGCGATTAATTTAGATGGCGAGCGACTGTTGATGTGTATTTATTATCATCGCCATTACTTAATTGTTGAGATTTTAAATGATGTTTCTGTAAATCCCGCACTTACTGAAAAAATAATTGCATATATAGAAGAATGGTTCGATTTCTCAGCAGATTTATCATCGTTTTACCAATATGGTAGAAAAAATGAAATACTAAAGCCATTAATCCAGGAATTATATGGTTTAAGGTTGATTAGAATTCCAAATTTATTTGAAGCTATTTCCTGGGGCGTAATTGGACAGCAAATTAATTTAACATTTGCATACCAACTTAAAAAGAGACTTGTTCAAACATATGGCGAAAAAATAACTTACAATCATAAAGCTTATTATATCCATCCTACAACTGAAGTGATTGCGAATGTTTCAGTTCAAGAGTTGATGGATTTGAAATTTTCAAGAAGAAAAGCAGAATATTTAATAGATATTGCGAAAAGAATGCATTCTCAAATGTTATCTAAAGACATGTTGTTGGATATTGAAGATACAAATGAAATTGAGCGTACACTTATTAAAAATAGAGGGATTGGTCCTTGGACAGCACATTATGTTATGATGCGTGCGTTAGGTGTTCAGGATGCTTTTCCAATCGGGGATGTTGGTTTACAAAACGCATTGAAAGACATCTTGAATTTAGGTAAGAAACCATCTAAAGAACAAATGTTGAGTTTGAATGAAGGTTGGCATGAGTGGAGTTCATATGCAACATTTTATATATGGCGAGCACCACATATTCAAAATTAAAGAGTTGGATTGAAATCTCTACGATAATTAGGGTATTTCATCCAACTCTTATTGTTTAGTCTAAAGTTTGTTCTTCACCATTAAAGATAAGTTTCGGTTCAATTGTTGCTTTTAAAGAATGTGCAACCGTACAATATTTTTCGACACTCAGTTTTATGGAACGCTTTAATTTTTTTAAATCCACTTCACCTTCAACATCAAAGATTAATGTGACATGTTTCACTGCTCGAGATGTTGTATCTTCTCTTTCATCATCTACAGTAATTTCTAATTTCGTAACTTGAGCTAAACGTTCTTTCATTAAATTGGTAACATCAATTCCAGTACATCCAGCTAAACCGCTTAGCATGAGTTCAACAGGAGATGGACCATTGTCATCTCCACCTGATTCTGTTGGTGCATCAGAGATGATGTCATGTCCAAATTTGGATTGTGCTTTAAAAGTTTTTTTACCTTGCCAAGTAGACTTAATCATTAAGCTCTCCTCCTCTTTTTCTAAATTGTATCAACTTCAAATAATATAGACTAGTAAATCGTCTTTCCCATAATCATTCATAAAATAAAAAAATTTGTTTTATGTCTTTTTGTTCATATTCAGTTCATATTGCCTCGTTATGATATGTATATACATTAAAGAGAGAGGAACGGATAGACATGAAACTAGCACTTAAAGAGCTTACTTATTACAAATTTAAATATCTACTCGTAACATTAATTTTATTCTTATTAGCATTTTTAGTGTTATTTATATCAGCTTTAGCACAAGGGTTAGCTAAAGAGAACGTATCGGGAATTGAACAATGGAATAAAAGTACTTACGTAATTGCCAGTGATGCTGACAATAACTTGAGTCAGTCTAATATTACGACGAAAACTGATGACGCTGTTAATACAATCGCTAAAGGCGACACAATCAAAACAGCAATGCAAAAAATAGATACTAAAAGCGGGAAAACGGATTTAATGTTTACACAAATGACAAATAACATTAAACCGAAACCAACAGAAGGACATTTACCTCAAAATAAAAACGAAGTGTTATTGAATGAAAAATTAAAAGCAGAAGGTTTTAAAGTAGGGGACGAAATTAAATTATCAGAAGGCGATCAATCATATAAAATCTCAGGATTCGCTGATAACATCATGTTCTCACATACATCTATGGCATATGTAAATGAAAATGGTATGGATGCGTTGAAAGGTCATCATATTTCAGTCATTGCTTATGACAACTTGAATAATCATCAAAAAAGTGAAATCAACGACATAGACAATGTTAAAGTCATTTCACAAGATGACATGTTAAATGCCATTCCAAGTTATAACGCAGAACAACAACCATTGAACTTGATGATTGTATTCTTATTCGTTATTTCAGCGATTGTTATTACGGCATTCTTCTATGTTATGACAATTCAAAAAACAAGCCAATTTGGTATTTTAAAAGCAATCGGTACAAAAAACATATCACTTATCTCATCATTAATGTTGCAAATTCTGATGATTACATTAGTGGGCGTGGTCTTATCCATTGCCATTATATTTATCATCAACAGTGTGATGCCAGTTTCAATGCCATTCTATATTGACGCAAACTTAATGATGTTAATGGTAGCCGTATTCATCGTAGTTTCATTAATCGGCGCCGTACTATCACTGATTAAAGTGACAAAAATCGAACCACTTGAAGCTATAGGAGGAGAATAATAATGGGATTAGTTGTTGAACATGTTACAAAATCATTCGGAGAAAATGAAGCAAAAACACAAGTATTAAATAACATTACATTTACAGCAGAAAAAGGACAGCTTGTTATTTTGAATGGCGCTTCTGGTTCAGGGAAATCTACATTACTTTCTATTATTGGTGGATTACTTGGCAAAAGCTCAGGAGAAATAACTTTAGACGATTTAGATTATGTAGACTTATCAGATAAAAAATTAACAGATATGAGATTGAATCAAATAGGATTTATCTTTCAATCATCACACTTAATACCATATTTAAATGTTACAGATCAACTTGTTTATGTTGGTGAAATGGCTGGTATGCGTAAAAAAGATGCTAAAGAAAGAGCTGAAAAATTATTAAAACAAATTGGTTTATCTCATCGACTTAAATCATATCCAAATGAATTGTCAGGCGGGGAAAAACAACGTGTTGCAATTATGAGAGCTTGGATGAATCATCCAAAAATGATTTTGGCAGATGAGCCTACTGCAAGTTTAGATTCAAAACGTGCAATAGAAGTAGCAAAAATGATTAAAAATAGTGTGAAAGAAAATAATTCAATTGGTATTATGATTACACATGATGAAAGAATATTTGAATTTGCAGATAAAGTGATTAAATTAAGTGACGGAAGAATTGAGGAACAAGTATCATAATTAGAAAAAGCGGCTGGAGATTGTTAATCATCTCACAGTCGCTTTTTGTATGTTTATTTTTTAATAAATCCTTTGATATTTAATTTTTCTAGAATGTCTGGTCTTGTTTTTTTGCTCATCATATTCTTAATTTGTTCTGACCAAGATTCTGAACGTTTACCTTGTGTGCGTTTTTCATAATATTCTTGAATGTCTTTGTCATATTGTTTAATTTGACTAAGTTGTTGTTCTTTGTCGGCATTATATTGATTTTCGTGGAAGACATGTTCAAATGGTAAGCGTTGTTTAGGTGACCCTTGATCGTCATCACTCGGTACACCGACAGCCATACCGAATAGTGGGAAGACATGCTCAGGTAAGTTTAATATTTCACTCACTCGACCAACATCGTTACGTAATGATCCTAAATAAACAATGCCTAGCCCCATATCTTCAGCAGTTAAAGCTACATTCTGTGCAGCAAGTGCAACATCTATCGTACCAACGAGCAAGCCTTCAGCTGACTCAAAACTAGGTTGCATATTGCCTTGTGTTTCTTGGTTAATTAAACTATGGCGGTAATAATCTATCACATACACAAATAAATAACCGTTATCGACAACATGTTGTTGCCCTGATACTTCTTTTAATGCTTGTTTAATTTCTGGGTCTGTAATACCAATAATAGAATAAGCTTGAACGTAACTTGAAGTTGAAGCCATTTGTCCTGCTTTTACTAATTTTTCTACAGTCTCTTTAGAAAGAGGTTCATCTTTAAACTGTCTAACAGATCGGTGCTGTTGTGTTAAGTCAAATACGCTTTGATTCATTGTGTTCAGTGCTCCTTTATAATACTTATGATATATAAATGTTATCAAAAATATTAAAAATATTCATATAACGTGCTTTAAATAAAAAATAAACGTTTAGGATATCAAATGAAATCCTAAACGCTTTTTAAGTGAAACTTATTTAATTTTATTTAACGCTTGTTCTAAATCTTTAATAATGTCTTCGCTAGATTCTGTACCTACTGATAAGCGGACTAAGTCTTTTGTAACACCTGATGCTAGTTGTTCTTCGTCTGTTAATTGTTGGTGTGTTGTACTTGCTGGATGTATGATAAGTGATTTAGAATCACCAACGTTTGCTAATAAAGAGAATAAATTCAGGGCTTCTACAAATTCGGGAATAGCTTCTGAATCACCTTTAACACCAAATGTTAAGATAGCACCTTGGCCATTAGGTAAGTATTTAGTTGCGAGTTCGTGATATTGATTAGATTTAAGACCAGGATAATTAACCCAGCTTACTTTTTCATGTTTTTCTAGAAACTCTGCAACTTTTTGAGCATTTTCAGAATGACGTTCTGTTCTTAAATGTAAAGTTTCAAGTCCGATTAGGAATTGTTGTGCATTAAATGGAGAAAGTGCCGGTCCAATGTCTCGCAATAATTGTACACGTGCTTTCGTAATGTATGCAGCTGCACCAACATCATTGACATAAGATACACCATGATAACTTGGATCAGGTTCGACTAATCCGGGGAATTTGCCATTATCCCAGTTAAATTGACCACTATCTACAATCACACCACCAATTGATGTACCGTGACCACCAATAAATTTAGTCGCAGAATGGACAACGATGTCAGCACCAAATTTAATTGGTTGTAGTAGGTGAGGTGTAGCAAATGTATTATCGACGATTAATGGAATACCATTATCGTGTGCAACTTTAGCAACAGCTTCAATATCTAATACATCTATACGTGGGTTACCAATTGTTTCAGCGAAAATAAGTTTCGTATTTTCATTGATTGCTGCTTCAAAATTTGCTGGATCATCTGGATCTACAAAGTGAACTTTAATGCCAAATTTCTTTAAAGTTACAGCAAATAAATTATATGTACCACCATATAGGTTGGTAGATGCGACTACTTCAGAGCCACTTTCTGCAATATTTAATATACTCAACGTAATGGCTGCTTGACCGCTACCAACACTTAATGCTGCTAGTCCGCCTTCTAATAAAGCGATACGTTTCTCGAATACATCATTCGTTGGGTTCATGATTCGAGAATATATATTACCTTCTTCAGCTAAAGCGAATAAGTTCTTCGCATGTTCAGTAGATTTAAACGTATATGAAGTTGTTTGATGAATAGGTACAGCTGTAGAACCTGTTACAGGATCAGGTACTTGTCCACCATGAATGGCTAAAGTTTCTTTATTCCAATTTTCTTGTGTCATAAAAATAATCCCTCCTAAAGTTATATATGTCATTATAGTCAGATAATTTAAAAAATTCAATTAAATCCGAGTTAAAAGATAAGAAAATTTCATTAAGCCTTTTAAAATGCAATTTTAGATTAAAACCGACTTTACTTATAAGAATAGTTGTGATAAATTCAAAATATTATTACGTTCGGGAGTGAATGACTTGCTTAAAGTTGAAGGGTTGTATCATAAATTTAGTACACAAGAAATTTTGAAGAATATAAATTTTGAACAAGAAAAAGGTACCGTCACAACAATTATTGGACCAAGTGGATCGGGGAAGACGACGCTACTAAGAAGTTTAAATATGCTTGAAACACCATATAAAGGATTGATCGAACTAGGGAATTGTAAGTTCGATGTAGAAAATTATCAAAAACAGGATGTTACACGCTTAAGAAGTCAATCTGCAATGGTCTTTCAACACTATAATTTGTTTAAAAACCGTACGATTTTAGAAAACATTACAGAAGGTTTAATATACGGACAAGGAATGAAGAAGAAAGATGCTAAAGAAAAAGCTATGAAGTATCTTAAGAAAGTATCTTTAGATGATAAAGCAGATGTTTATCCTGTTCAATTGTCAGGTGGACAACAGCAACGAGTTGGTATCGTGAGAGCACTCAGTATCGAACCTGAAGTATTGTTATTAGATGAACCGACTTCAGCACTTGATCCGGAATCTGTACAAGGTGTGTTAAATATTATTCAAGAAATCGCAAGCGAAGGTAGAACGATGGTTATTGTAACCCATGAAATCCAATTTGCGAAAGAAGTATCTGATCAAGTTGTGTTTATGGATAAAGGTGAAATTATTGAAAGTGGGACACCAGAAGCCGTTATTGATAATCCAGCGTCTGAACGTACGAGAAGATTCTTAAGTCGTTTAACACCAGTCGGATTGTAGGAGGTAAAGAATGAAGTATATTAAATTATTGATTTTGATGATGCTCATCATTTCTTTATCTGGTTGCGGCACAATCACGAAAGAAAATAACGGTAAAAAAGTAGTTAAAGTAGCTTTATCTGCAGAAGTTAATCCACCTTATTTATATACAGATAGTGATAATAAACCAGTCGGATACGATATGGATTACATGAAAGAACTTGAAAAGAAATTACCGCAGTATGATTTTCAATATGAATTCGGAGAAGAAGAATCTAACGTTGTCGGTATTGGTGTTGGTAAATTTGATATGGGTATTAATTGGTTCTTCAAAACGCCTGAAAGAGAGCAGAAATTCTTATATCAGAAAGAACCTTATGTTTATTCTTTAACAACGCTTATTGTACATAATGATACAAATGATATTGAAACTTTAGATGACTTACAACATAAAAGGCTGACGCCTATGTCACCGAGTGGCGGCTTATATTCAATCTTAACTGGTTACAACAAGACACATAAAAATCAAATCGACATTGATGAAATTCATAAAGTTTCAAATGGTGAGAATTTCAAAATGATTGAATCTAAAAGAAGAGATGCCATGTTCTTAAACTTAACAACTTACCAAGCGATTCAAAAAGAGCTCAATGCTGATGTAAAAGTTGGTGGCGTTGTTTCAAAAGAATCTGTTCATATTTTATATAACAAGAAAAATACGCAATTACAAAAAGATATAGACAAAGCGACTAAAGAATTAAAAGAAGACGGTACGCTAGAGGAATTATCTAAAAAATGGTTTGGATTTAATATATTTGATGATAAAGAGTCATTAAATGATATTAAAGACCGCTTATAAGGAGGAGACATATGGGAACAACTACTTGGCCAGATTTGTTTGTGCAAATACTGGATAAACTACCAATAACATTGTTAATAACCGTTCTTTCTCTTTTATTTGCGATGATATTAGGGCTAGTATTAGCAGTTATTAGAATCAAAAAAGTACCTGCACTATCCCAAATCGTAAAATTATATGTATCCTTTGTTAGAAGTACGCCACTTATATTACAACTATTTTTAGTATATTTTGCGTTACCAATCATATTGCAGTGGATTTACATTGATATTAATCATTTTAGTAGACTTTTCTTTGTGATTTTGACATTCACGCTACATACTGGTTCATATTTATCAGAAGTGATGAGAGCTGGATATAACTCTGTTGATAAAGGTCAAATTGAAGCAGGGAAAACAGTCGGACTTAATGATCGTACGATTTTATTAAGAATTATTATTCCACAAGGATTTAGAAATAGTTTACCAAACATCGGCAATCAAGTTATAGAGCTGATTAAAGACACATCATTAGCGTTTACAATCGGTTTAATCGACATGATGGGACAAGTAAATTTAATTATCGGTAATAACTACGGACTAGGTATGTTTCCCGTATATGTCGCGATTTGCATAATTTACTGGGTTATCTGTATCATAGTCGAATTTATCGTG
Source organism: Mammaliicoccus sp. I-M35 (assembly GCF_022386455.1). Lineage (NCBI taxonomy): Bacteria > Bacillati > Bacillota > Bacilli > Caryophanales > Staphylococcaceae > Mammaliicoccus > Mammaliicoccus sp. I-M35. The sequence goes on from NZ_JAJNIL010000003.1 coordinate 48,175, forward strand.
ATGCTTTTAGAAAAGAAATACAATATTCCATATCAAACTGAACAAATGAGGTGAGCAATTTGACGATAGATTTTCCTTTTATGTATGAACATGTTGGAGATATTTTAAAAGGTGTACCAACAACGTTATTAATAGCAGTTGTCAGTATGGTAATTGGTTTAGTGATAGGTACTGCTTTTGCATTAATAAGACAAGCTAAGTATCCAGTTATTAATCAACTCATTGTCATATTTGTTTCATTCTTCAGATCGACTCCACTCATCGTTCAGTTGTTTGCTTTTTATTATGGGACGCCTGTAGTCATAGAGTGGTTAAACAAAATGTGGCAGTTGAACATTAATCCTGATGGTATAAATCCTTTAGCAATCGTATTATTTGTATTTACATTACATTCAGCTGCTTATTTAACAGAAGTGATGCGTGGTGGTTTACGAAGTGTTGATGATAAACAAATAGAAGCGGCACTTACTGTTGGACTTAGAAAGCGACATATACTTATGAGAATTGTGATACCTCAAGCTTTAGGTTATGCAATTCCGAACTTAGGTAATCAATTTATTGCATTAATTAAAGGAACAGCTATCGCGTTTGTCGTGCAAGTAACAGAAATACTTGCAATCAGCCAAATTATTGCTAACGATGGTTATCGTTTTGTTGAAGTATATATTATAGCTAGTGCAATATATTGGATTATGGCTATCTTTTTCGAATGGATTTTTGGCAAGATGGAAAACAGAGTTGGAAAATATTTATATCAAACATAAAGCGCAAGGTCATAGATTATCATTTCCTAGGAAATTTTAACTATGACCTTGTTTTTTTATAACTTTACATCGTATAAGTGTATACTAATAGATAAATAAATATCGGGGGTGCAACATGATTGAAATCCGACCAGTAGAAATGACAGACGCAAGTGAATTATTAGATATAGATGTACGTAATAGAGCACTATTTGAATCATATTCAGCAGCAGATAGAAAAGATTCAGACTACCAACTTTATAATTACAGAAAAATTATCGATAAACATTTACAAGATATGACTGAAGATAAGGGTTATCACTATGTCATTGTACATAAAGAAGATAATAAAGTAATCGGAACGATAGATTTATTTGCAGTCGTTAGACACAATATTCAGAGCTGTATGATGGGTTATGCATTAGACGAAGCATATAACGGAAAAGGTATTACAACATTGGCAGCAAAAGAAGTCATTCGTATCGCATTTAATGAATTAGGATTTCATAGAGTTGAAGCAGGCGTTCAACCAACAAATATCGGTTCAGTTAGAGTATTAGAAAAAGCAGGCATGACACGCGAAGGACTAAACAGATCTAACGTAAGAATCAATGGCGAATGGAAAGACCATTACCTATATGCCATCGTAAATGAAAACTATTAAAGACAGGTGAGTAGCATGGTGGTAGTAGGGCTGGGTGTTTATATATGTTTGTTATTATTGGCTAATAACTTAATTAAAAATGAAAAATTCTATATTATTCATACGATGTTTACAGTAATCTTTATTTGTTTTAGCCAAATTCCTTTAATTTATTATGCAAAACTTGAAGGGGACTTAAATGGCATTGTATTGATATTAGGATTGATATCTACAATACTGATGAGTGTATCGATGTTCCTACAAGTGATTTGTGATTTAACATCTTATACGAATTTGTTTAGAACAGAAACCATAGATAAAATGTTCAAAATTGTATCTGATCCATTTGAGGTAGCTGGTAATGTAATGAAATCAGTATGGTTATTACTATTAGGCATACATTTAATTCAAAACAACGACTATGGAATAGGATTATTAGTTCTAATATGGGGCATAACGATTGTCTATTATATTGGCATCCTTATAAATTATGTAACAAGACACAAGAAAGGTATTAGACCAAATGTAATTTTTATAAATATTGAAACGCTACTGATATTTTTAATTCTATATATAGGAACTTTTGTTATATGAGGTGACTTTCTGGACCGATAAAATAAATTACCGGTCCATAAACGAGAAATATGGACCGATAAAAATAAATATCGACCCGAAAATGGGATTTGCAGGCCGATAAATAAAATTATCGACCCGAAAACAGGATTACCAGGCCGATAAAAATAAATATCGACCCGAAAATGGGATTTGCAGGCCGATAAAAATAAATATCGACCCGAAAATGAGATTACCAGGCCGATAAAATAAATTATCGACCCGAAGACAGGATTTGCCGGCCGATAAAAAAAATTCTCGACCCGAAAACAAGATTTACGGGCCGATAAAAAAAAATATCGACCCGAAAATGAGATTGAGGCTGGGACATAATGTAATGTCTTAGCCTCTTATAGTATCTTGGCAGTAGATGACTGAATTGAAAATGCGCTTGTACCAAGCTTTTTTCAACTCTAGTCATCCTTGCCGGGGCGGGACTACGAAATCTTTTTATACAAATTAGATTTCTGTCCCGCTCCCAATTTCCTAATACCACATAAAATGAAACAAGCGGAACCATAATCAATGATGGTTCCGCTTGTTCTGCTCTATTGTCCTGCTCCGCTTGTCCTATCTACCTTGAATCGGGTTGGTCTATTTTTCTATGGTGATCTATATATAATCCGAGTGGTGTTAGTATGAATGAAAGTATGATATATGCCCAATTTGATGTATATATTTTAGGTCCTAATTGTAAATAGACGCCTGGTAAATAAAAGGCTAGTATCGTTACAACTAATGTCCCGAATATCAATATATTAGTAATCATGGTTGTCCAATTGGATTCGCTATATATTCGTATTTGAACGACTTTAAATATCATCCATATAAATATAAAAATCATCGTAAATCCTGTTACAAAGGTGATGAGGAATGTATAAAGATATGTGAATTCAACTTGTGTGAAGAATCCTGTGAACCCTCTTATGAATGAAAATACACCTAACAAAATAAGGATGTGTAATCCGATAAATTTAAATATATTCTGGAATGTTCTATTTGGCATATTTCTAATCATCGTGTCGGCATGTTTTTTTGGATCGTGGTCAAAAAATTCCATGGCATGCATGCCGTCTTTTTCGGCGCTTAATAAATGATTAAGTATATTGAGCAACATTTTCTCTGAGTCATATTCATTGATGCTCAAATTTGCACGTACGTATGTTATATAATTTTCGTAAACTTCTCTATCGTGACTATTGAGTCTTAATCGTTTTACGTTATTTTCAATTATAAGGTCGCGTGTTGATTTTTTCATCAGCGTTTTCCTTTCTGTTATCAATAATTTTATTTTAACAAGTATTTTCTAATAAAAACATTACAAATTTGAGGTTTATACTTTTTACAGATGATTCATTTTTCGATATTATTAAATGTAACAGGTGGTGTAGTCTTGGAGATCATGACATTATTTATTATCTTTTTAGTAGGGGTTTTTGCAGGAACGATTAATATCGTATCTGCTGGTGGCTCATTAATTGTTTTGCCATTACTTATATTTTTTGGACTACCAACTACTGTTGCGAACGCATCGAACAGGGTTGCGATTTTAGTTCAAAATTTATTAGCGTTATATGTGTTTTATATAAAAGGCATGAAAAATGTTAAGTTGAGTTTAATGTTAAGTGTGCCTGCTATAATTGGCTCTTTTATTGGCGTTCATTTCGCTATAAATCTCCCGGATGCTGTCTTTAACCGCATGTTAGGTATTATTATGCTTCTCGTTTTAATCGTAATGATTATTCCTACCAGATGGAAAGATTCACAAAAACAATCTGAAAAATTATCTGTCTTTAGAATTGTACTTCTCATTATTGTTTTTCTAGCACTTGGTATTTATGGTGGCATTGTTCAAGCTGCTGTAGGATTTTTATTTATTATAGCTTTAAATTTAATTATGCCAAGACTGACTTATGCTGAAGTTCAGTGTATGAAGACGTTAGTTATAACGATTTACTTATCATTATCTACTTTTGTTTTTATTTTTCAAGGTTATGTTAATTGGCCATTTGCCATAAGTTTAGCACTTGGTTCAGGATTAGGTGGTTTTATAGGTGGTCGTTTAACAGTTTCTTTACCTGAAAAGAAACTAAAAATCATAATGTTTATTATTATATTTATTTTAGCAATTAAATTATTAATCGAGAATAATTAGGTAGGGTAAAAATGTTTGTCATAAAAAATATAGAAGATGACGCAACGATATATAGCATTAGTGAAATGGCTGCTTCATCATTTAAAGATGAAAATCAAAGCTTGAGACTTGCTACATCATTGGAATATGAAGCGATAAAGCGATCTCTTGAATATGAGAAGAGTGTTTTGAAAGGTGCTTTAATTCAAGATGAATGCATCGGTTTTATATGGGCGAAATATAATGTTCATGATCGAGAGGTTAAGATATACAACCTTCTCGTTGAGAAAAGTCATAGAAATAAAGGTATAGCAACCGCTTTGAAACGAGAAATAGAAAAGTGGGCGAAAGAAATGGGTGCGTATACCATCGTTTCAACAGTCCATGCTCACAATAAAACAATGATTCAAATAAATGAATCAATGGACTACGAAGTTGAAAAAGTTATTATGCGTAAAAAGTTATTTTAAACAGAAGAGAGGAATTTTATGGCCATATTTGAAGGTTTCTTATGGTTCATCATGGGTATCATCCTAAGTTCAATCATACATCATTATATTTCTAAGATACCTTTAAGTTTTGTTCAAATCATAATTGGTTTTGTTATATTCTTATCTCCAATTCCAGTTGAATTAAACTTTGAGTCAGAAGTATTTATGGTAGGAATTATCGCACCATTGCTATTTTTAGAAGGTATTTCGGTATCACGTTTCCATTTAGCGAGATATTTGAAACCCGTTATGTCTATGGCATTAGTGCTTGTATTCTCAACAGTTATTGGTCTAGGCTTCTTATTACATATTATCTGGCCAGAATTACCATTAGCTGCATGTTTTGCAATTGGTGCAATCGTGTCACCTACAGATGCGGTAGCCGTTCAAGCTATTGCGAAAGGTAAATTATTGCCTAAAGGTTCTATGACTATATTAGAAGGTGAATCTTTACTAAATGATGCTGCAGGTATCTTATCATTTAAGATTGCATTAGCCGCATTAGTAGGTGGTTCATTCTCATTAACTGGTGCAGTTGGCCAGTTCTTCATAACTGCAATCGGAGGCGCAATTGTTGGTCTTATCATTGGTTATGGTGTTGTACAGTTACGTGTTTATTTAACTCGAAATGGGATTAATAACGGTAATATGTTGACGTTCATCCAGGTTATTACGCCGTTTCTAGTTTATATTATTGCTGAAACATTCCATTCATCAGGTATTATTGCTGCAGTTGTTGCAGGTTTAATTCACGGTGTTGAAAAAGACAGAATTGCTCAAGCAACGACGAAAGAGCAAGTAACATATAATCATACATGGGATTTATTGAGTTATTTATTAAACGGTTTTGTATTCATTTTATTAGGTTTCTTAATACCTGAGGTCATGATTAATATATTAGAAGAACCACAACATGAAATTATGCATGTTATTGGTATTACACTATTTGTAGCTGCATTAGTGTATCTATTTAGATACATTTGGGTGCTTATTTCATATCCATATTTCTATTTACCAGAAAGTCGATTTTCTAAAATGTTAAATACGGGTAAAGATATTGCGCCAGAGTCAGAAATAGATAAACCAAATCGTTTTAAATATGCATTTATTATGACGATTTGTGGTGTTCACGGTACCATTTCATTAGCAATCGCATTGATGTTGCCATTTAAATTGTCAGAACACACTGATTTTATTTATCGCGATCATCTATTGTTTATCGCAACTGGTGTTATTTTAATCAGTCTTGTGCTCGCGCAATTAATATTGCCGCTCGTTACACCAAAAGCTAAACCGAAAGATCAAAGTTTATTAACATTTAACGAAGCGAAAATTTTATTAATTGAAAGTGCATTAGAAAATCTACAAGAATTTTACAGTAAAGAAACAAGCTATATTTACGGTAAAATCACACGTAGTTATCATATGCAATTATCATTCTTAAGAGAAAATGAAGAAAAAGACGAAGATATTAAAGAGTTAGAACGTATGCAACGCATTGCGATTGATACAGAATTCAATACGTTGGATAAACTTATTAAAGAAAATAAAATATCTCAAAGTACATTTGATAACTACAGACAAATTACTGAACGTTCATCAACATTTAAAAATGCTTCATTATATACAAAAGTGAAATTAATGTTGAAATTATTTGTTAGACGTAGAAAAATTAAAACATTCATCAATGCTACAAGTTCACTTTCAATTGAAAGTAACATTAAAGAAATGAGATTTATCAGTAAAGAAGTGCATTTCAATGTTGTTAAAAGATTAACCGAAGAAATGAATGACAACAATGAATTTGAAATTAGTATTGTATGTGATTCTTACTTAAACAAAGTTGAAAGATTAACGCCTGATTACTTTAAAGGTAATCACACTGCTGTATATACAGAAATGGAAATTTACGCATTAAGAATTCAAAGAGAAATGATTAATCAGTTAACAGAAGAAGGTAAAGTCAGTCGTTCTATGGCAATCAAACTAAGAGAATCTGTTAATTATGATGAAATGATTGTTCTCGGTAACAGCATATAGTTTGTTTTCAATAGATAGCTTACATGTTGTGTGGTAAAATGTTTAAGACTATATATAGGAGGCGACACCTATGAAGAAGGCACTTTTACTTATGGTGAGCTCATCAATTATTCTAGCAGCGTGTGGCAATGATGATGAACAGAAAAATCTAGAACAAGAAATTAAATCTTTAGAGAAATCGACTAAAGATTATCAAAAAGATAAAAAGTCTTTAGAAAAAGAAAATGAAAAGTTAAAAGAAAGTATTAAAGATAAAGAAGAACAATTAAAAAAACTTGAAGATGAAGTGAAAAGTAATCAATCAGATACAGAAGAATCTAAAGATAGCAAAGAAGATTCTTCAGACAAAAAAGAAACTTCAAGTGCTGAAAGTAAAGAGGACTCAGTAAAAAAGCCATTTCCTAATACAATTCGAACGTCAACAAATGGAGATGTTGAACTCATTCATGATCTTAAAGATAAACATTTTCAATTTGAAGATAGTGGCATGAAAGTCAATATTGATCATTTGCAAATTTTCCAAGTGCATAACATGCCTGAAGGACAGGTCTTACTGTTTAACGGTGCGAAAAATGGTTATGTCGTGATGTATGAAGTATTAACTGAAAATACTTCTAATCATAAGTTATACTATGATAATACGGCATCTATTCAAGATGGCAGTCATAAACAACGATCTGATTATGCATCATTTATACCAGACTCTCACAATGAAAAGTACATGAAAAAGTCTAAAGAAAATACAGATGAATATCAGCCTGGTGAAAAGACAAAAAGTTTAAAATCTATTCCAATTTCCCATGAAGCTTATGATGCGCTTAAAAAAAACCGTGCTACTTTTAATATACACGGTGGTGTAAGTAAATCAGCTACATTTGATGATGCAACTGATAAAGTAAAATCATTTAAATTAGATTTATAAGTCGCGTTTAGACTGAATTGTATTAGGGAATAAACAACAAAGGATTATTTGAAAAGAGGGATGTCATCGTGCACGAAAAAGAATTTGTTCTGATTGAAGGCGGAAAAATGACATTATTAGAATTAGGTCATGAAATCGAAACAATCACAGGTCGAACATTACAATCAACAACAGGTGAGGTTAGAAGTTGGCCATCAGAAGCAGTAAATTTTAATCGCAAATCTAATATTAATCAAGTCACATATCGTTTTAATGATGTTAACGATTTGATTGATGCAACGATTGAAGTTCCTAGAGGCTTTAAAAATTATGATACTGATCCTGTAACAATTAAACTGCTAACATATATTAGAAAAGCATAGTACACATAACGGAGCGGGATGATGAAATCTTTTAAGTTTAAAAGATTTCTCACTCGCTCCATATTTTATACATAAGGAGAAATATAATGAAGTCTAAACTGTCGATATTGAGTTTAATAACACTGATTGTCTTTGTTATTGCGGGTTGTTCAAATGACGCAACTGAGAAAGAAGGCAAAGATGGAAAAATTATATTATCACCTAAAAGTGATGACATTAAAGGGAAAGTCTTGTTTGATAGTGCACATGGTCAAACAGCGGGCAGTGCAGATTGGGTCATCAATGGTGGCTTTTCTGATTTTGCTGATGCATTAACTAAAGAAAACTATGAAGTAACAGATTTAGGGTATAACCAATTATTAGATTATGACAAGATGAAAAAATATGAAGTCGTTGTTATTCCAGAGGCTAATAATCCACTTAAAGCGAGTGAACAAGACGCTATAGAGCAGTATGTGAAGTCTGGTGGAAGTATATTAATGATTAGTGATCATTATAATGCCGATAGAAACTTTAATCGATATGATTCTTCAGAAGTGATGAACGGTTATAGAAGAGGTGCTTTTGATAATCCTACAAAAGGCATGAACGCTGAGGAAAGCTCGTCAGATAAGATGAAAAATGTTCAAAGTAGAGATTTCTTAAACGAAGTGTTTGGCTTAAGATTTAGATACAATGCATTAGGTAACATTAAAGTAGATGATTTAGCGGATGAAAAAGATAGCTTTGGAATTACTAAAGGTGTTAAAGCAGTATCGATGCATGCCGGTTCAACAATCGCCATTACAGATCCTAATAAAGCAAAAGGTGTCGCTTTTGTTCCTAAATTATCAACAGATGATGCATGGAATCATGCTGTAGACCAAGGTATATACAATGGTGGTGGCCGCAATGAAGGTCCATATATTGCTGTGAGTAAAGTATCTAAAGGTAAAGGCGCATTTATAGGTGATTCTTCAATGGTAGAAGATAAGTCACCAAAGTATAAACGTGAAGACAACGGTGAAACTAAAAAGACTTATGATGGATTTAAAGAAGAAGATAACCAAAAAATGATTATGCAAATTGTAGAATGGTTAAATAAAAAAGATGACCAACAAGATTTATTATCTATGAATGTTCAACTTGATGAAAAAACACAGTTGTTAAATTTTGAACAACCAGAGAACAGTAGAGAAAATGAAAAAGAACCTTGGGGAACACCTAAACAAGGATATAAATGGTATGATTCATCAACTTATGCATCTGGAAGTTATGGTGCAAACTCAGAAAGTAAAAATAAGAAAGCTGATCAATCAACGACGTCTCGTTCAAAAGAACAAAATAATAATCAATCATCTAACAGTGACCAAGGTGCATTTGAAATGCCATCATCCGTTCAGAAACAAGAGAAATTTCAAATAACAGTCCATGTCGATGAATCGAAATTAGTAAATCATAAATTCCAGTTGTCGATCAAAAATAAAGACGGACAAGAAGTAGGTATGTTCGACGGACAAGCACCAGGTGTTTCAAGTTCAGTATCACCAAAAATTAAAAACGGTGTAACCGATTGGTATTTTAAATCCAAAATAGCAAACGAAGCAGATAACGAAGTAGAAGTTGAAGTCTTATCAGGCGGCAACGTGATAGCTAAAACAACATTGAACGTACAATAACGGGTGCTGTTAGGGACAGAATTCTGAGAAATGTCCGTAAGAGAGCACCCACCTAACTACCAGAACCCGGAATAATGATAGTTACAGCAGTCTAACTACCAGAATTCGAAATAATGGAAGTTACAGCAGTCTAACTACCAGAATTCGAAATAATGGAAGTTAGCACGTTCTAATTACCAGAATTCGAAATAATGGAAGTTACAGCATTCTAATTACCAGAATCCGGAATAATGATAGTTACAGCAGTCTAACTACCAGAATTCGAAATAATGGAAGTTACAGCATTCTAATTACCAGAATTCGGAATTCTGACAGTTAGCACACTCTCTCAATAAGATAATAAAGCGTCTGGGCATATGTTTATGCTCCAGACGCTTTTTATATATAGATATTTGTAACTTTTTATTTAAATTTTTATTAATAATGTAAAATGCATTTTATTTGATGTAAGCGTTTTCCTAGATTAAAATTAAAGTGTAATTAATTTAAGGGAGGCGTTTTAATATGGCTTTTGAATATCCAACTGCAGCAAATGCAAAATACAAAGTTAAAGACAAGTATCAGAACTTTATCGGTGGTAAATGGGTGGATCCTAAAAATGGAGAATTCTTTGATAATGGATCACCAGTTACTGGTGAAGTATATGCAAAAATTCCTCGTTCTACAAAAGAAGACATAGATGAAGCAGTTAAAGCAGCGCATAAAGCACAAGTTGAGTGGGCGAAAAAATCGCCAGCTGAACATTCGCAATTACTCTTAGATATAGCAGATCGTATTGAAGAAAATTTAGAAGAATTAGCAGTTATTGAAACATTTGATAATGGTAAACCTATTAGAGAATGTCTAGCAGCTGATTTACCATTAGTTGTGGATCATTTTAGATACTTTGCTGGTGTGGTCAGAGCAGAAGAAGGGGCAATCTCTCAAATTGACGACAATACAGTAGCGTATCACTTTAAGGAACCTATTGGGGTTGTAGGTCAAATTATTCCATGGAACTTCCCATTATTAATGGCTACTTGGAAATTAGCGCCAGCAATCGTTACAGGTAATGCTGTTGTACTTAAACCAGCAGAACAAACGCCTGTATCTATTTTACATCTTATTGAACTGATTCAAGACTTATTACCAGAAGGCTTGATTAATGTTGTAAATGGTTTTGGTGCAGAAGCAGGACAAGCTTTAGCAACACATGAAAATATTAATAAAGTTGCATTTACAGGTGAAACAACTACTGGTCGTATCATCATGCAAAATGCGAGTCAAAACTTAATTCCAGTAACACTTGAATTAGGTGGTAAATCACCAAATATCTTCTTCAAAGATATTATGGATGAAGATGATGACTTCTTAGATAAAGCTGTTGAAGGGTTGGTTATGTTCGCACTTAACCAAGGTGAAGTATGTACATGTCCATCAAGAGCATTGGTACATGAAGATATTTATGATAAATTCATCGAAAAATGTATCGAACGTGTAAAACAAATTAAGACAGGTAATCCTCTAGATCCAGAAACAATGCTTGGTGCACAAACTTCACAAGAACAAGCTGAAAAAATTAAGAGCTATTTAGACATTGGTAAACAAGAAGGTGCAGAAGTATTAGTTGGTGGTAATGTAAGAGAAGAAGCTGGAGAATTAGAAAATGGTTTCTATATTGAACCAACGATATTTAAAGGCACACAAAATATGAGAATATTCCAAGAAGAAATCTTTGGACCAGTATTATCATTAGCAACATTTAAAGATGATGAAGAAGCTTTAGAAATGGCGAATGATACTTTATACGGTTTAGGTGCAGGTATTTGGACTAGAAACCAAAATAAAGCATATCGCTTTGGTAGAGGTATCCAAGCAGGTCGTGTATGGGTGAATAACTACCATACTTATCCAGCTCACGCTGCTTTCGGTGGTTACAAAATGAGTGGTATTGGCCGTGAGAACCATAAGATGATGTTAGAACATTATCAACAAACTAAAAACTTACTCGTGAGTTATGACGAGAAGCCTGCAGGACTGTTCTAAATGACTGAACAAGTCACTGCTACTGAAAAAGCCAAATCACTCATTAGAGAATTAAAGAAAACACATGGTGAAAACCTTATTTTTCATCAATCAGGTGGATGTTGTGATGGTAGCTCTCCAATGTTATTTGTTGAAGGAACATTAATTATTGGAGATGTAGATGTGAAATTAGGTGAAATTGAAGGTGTCCCATTCTATATGAATAATAAGCAATATGAATATTGGAAACATACGAATTTAGAAGTCGATGTTGTCGATGGAAGAGGCGGTATGTTTAGTATAGAAGGCCCAACTGGGAAGAGGTTTCACATTAGGAGTTCAGTAAGATCATAATTTTTTGAAGGATGTGCTAAAATATTAGTACATCCTTTTTTGAATATGATAAAGGTTGGGTGAATGAAATGAAACATTACATTGAAACAAAACGTTTAATACTTAGAAATTGGAAAGACGAGGATGTTGCATTATTTCAAAGTATGAATGCAAGTCCTGAAGTAAGAAGATACTTTCCAGATATATTGAGCTATCGTGCGACTGAAAATACGATTAACCAAATGAAATCAGTCATCGATCAACATGAAATTGGTTTATTTGCTGTGGAATTAAAAGAAACTAAAAGCTTTATCGGTATGGTAGGTTTGAATTATATTCCAGAAGGTAGCGAATTAAGTTTCCCAGAATTACCTTTTTATGAAATAGGTTGGCGCATGGATAAGGATGTATGGGGTAATGGGTTAGCAACAGAAGCGGCGGAAGCGGTATTAACGTATGCTAAATCAAAAGGTATCGATGAAGTGTATAGTTTTACGTCGGAAATTAATAAACCTTCCAGAAGAGTCATGGAAAAATTAGAAATGAACCATATTAGGAATTTCTTACATCCAAAAGTCATACATGATGATGATTTAGCAGCACATGTTTTATATCATAAAGTATTGTAAGGAGTAGATGATATGATCGTTATTAGTGCATGTTTAGTTGGAGAAAAAGTAAGGTATGATGGCAACCATAAGTTGGATTTATTCTATAAGAATTTAATAGATGAGAAGAAAGCGATTAGTATTTGTCCTGAAATATTAGGTGGCTTACAAGTTCCAAGAGAACCAGCAGAAATCATCGGAGGAGATGGTTATGATGTGTGGAATGACCAAGCAAAGGTCATGACTGTTACAGGTCGTGATGTCACAATACAATTTAAAGAAGGCGCTAAACGTGCACTCTCTATTATTAAAGATTTAAATGCCGATACAGTTATTCTGAAAAGTGACAGTCCTTCATGTGGTAGTACTGTTATATACGATGGTACATTTACGGGAAATAAAAAAGAAGGTGTCGGTGTCACGACAGCCCTCTTTACATTAAATGATATTAATGTCTATGATGAAAAAACATTTTTAACTATTTTTGATAATCACGAAGTTTAACGGGTTGTGCCATTTTCATAGCACTAAATAAATCATCGATATTTTCTTTAATAATCGCTAAATTTTTATAATCTGAACTGATAAATTCAGTCGATATTAAATGATCAATCATTAAACTTAATGGATTGAAAAATTGTTTAGTATTTAATGCACCAATTGGTTTATGATGTAGTCCTATTTGAGACCATGTATAAATTTCAAAGAATTCCTCTAAAGAACCAGCACCACCAGGTAACATAATGAATGCATCAGCCATATCAGACATCATTTGTTTTCTTTCATGCATTGTTTCGACAACATGATATTCTGATAAATTTTCATGAGCGATTTCACGTTCTCCTAAAAATCTTGGCATTACGCCAATAGCAATACCATCATGGTCAATGACACCATTGGCTACTGCTCCCATCATGCCAGTTGATCCGGCACCATATACTAATTCATATTTATTTTCGGCTAAATATTTACCTAACGCATAAGCTTGTTCTGTATAAATTGGGTCATTTCCCTTACTTGCACCACAGAAAACAGCAATTTTCTTCATATATATTACTCCTCTCACATATGTAGTATAATAACTTAAAAGATACTTCTATTATTTAAGAAGGGGGTATAACTGTGAATATATTTTTAATGGTCGTGCTTATTGTGCTTATTTCATCAGTAGCGGGTCTTATAAAAAACCATCAAAGTAAAACGGTTAGAATAGAAAAAATTAAATCCCAACGTGTTAAAGATGAATTAGAACTTGAAAAATTAAAGCATGAGAACTACTTATTAGAAACAGATAAGATGCGTTTAGAATTAGAACAAATGAAAGAAACAGATAAAGTTAATTTAGAAAAAGCTAAAAAACAAATGATAGAATAATAACATTCTGGACGATTATCATTGTCCAGAATGTTTTTTTATTAATTTTGATAGAAATTCTGAAAAAACTTTATGGTCTTCTTGTGTGAGTTTTTTAGGACCTTTCGTTCTACCACCTTGTTGACGTACTTTAGCAGAAATATGTCTTTGCGTTAACAGTTGTTCAATATTTTGAGATGTATACTCGTAACCTTTATGGTGGATAACGTGAAGGGCTTTATTTAATAGAAGACTCGCTAGTCCGTAATCTTGCGTTACAACGATATCATCTGGTTGCGTCAATTTGACAATTCTAAAGTCTGCACTATCAGCACCATGATCAACATATATTGTTGAAACATAATCGGGATATTCTGTTAGTGAAAAATGGTTAACACTTCTAATAATAAGAACAGAGATGCCTGTATGTTGAGTTAAGCGAATGATATCATCCGTAACTGGACAAGCATCTCCATCTATAATAATTCTGTTAATCATTTATTGCGACGAAATCTTTTTTTAGATTTTTTATGTTCAGATGTATGTTCATCATATGGAAATTGACTGATATGTTGAGACATAGACGATCTATGTTGATTAAATAGAAGATGACTAGATTTTTCTTCTTTCTCATTTCTAACTCTTTCATTGACTAATTCTTGAATGTTTGGTTTTGCTTGTTTAGAGCTTACGTCGTTGATTGATTTTGCATGACTGCTTTGTGTAGTTGCTGTGTTCATTTGATGTCCCTCATATTTCTTTATTTCTTTAATGCGTTCTTCTTTGTTTTGTTGCTCTAATTTTTGTTCTTCTTGTTCACGTGCTTCGATATTACTTTGTAACTTTTTATCTAACTTAGATACATCTTTTTCGTTTTCTTTTTGAAGTTTTTCACCTTTTTTAGCTTGTTGTTCTTCAAGCTTTTGGTAGTGTGTGAGTTCTTTAATACGCGCTTTTTTATTTTCTTTTTGTGCTTTTTCTTCTTCTTTTTTACGAGCATCGATATTTTTTTGAAGTTTTTTATCTAAATGAACAATTTCTTTTTGTTGTTGTTTTGCTTCTTTTTGTTCTTCTTTAAAAGGTTGTTTCATTTGTTTGTTGTACTCATATAAACGTTTCTTTTGAACGACATATGATTTTACAGGTTGTGTTTTTTCTGCAACTTTATCTTTCGTTTCGATTGTTTTATCTTTTACTTTATGTGAAAAATCAACAGTCGTCTCAGTTACATGTTTAACATCTGGATGTTCTTTTATTTTTTTGCGTTCTCTAATTAATGGTACTAATACAAGTGGTAATGTGTTAACAATTAATTTAACTTTATCATTCATGAGTCATTCCTCCGTAGTTATTTCTTATAATATATCTTACTCCAATACCCTATATCATAATCTTCAAACGATTGGTACGATGTGTTAGCCGATATTCTGACCAATTCCAAAACCGAAATATGCAATAGCAATAATAATAACTAAAATAATACGATAAATCGCAAAAGGTATTAATTTTACTCTATTAATCAGTTTTAAGAATAATTTGATTGAAATCAGTCCAAATATAAATGATGCGATAAACCCTACAATATAGAAAGGTATTTGATCTAATGTTATAAATTGTAGATTTCCAAGTAACGCTTTTGCACTTGCTGCAAACATAATAGGTACTGCCATAATAAATGTAAAGTCAGAAGCTGCCTTGTGATCTAACTTTAAGAAGACACCTGTTGAAATAGTTGAACCTGAACGACTAAATCCTGGCCATAATGCAATTGCTTGAGATAGGCCAATTACAAATGCTTTTGGATAGTTCATATCATCTACTTTGTGTGGATTTGTGACGCGTTTAGAATACATATCCGCACCAATCATATATATAGCTCCAAGTAATAAACCGATTAATACAGTTGGGACACTAAATAAATGTTCTTCAATGAAATCATCAAATAATAGTCCGAGAATACCAGCTGGTACAAGCCCGACAATAATATGTGACAATTTTAATTTTCTTTTTTGCTGTTCATTTTGTTTAATATGTAACATTTCAAAATATCGATTTCTAAATATCCATGCAGCTGCAAGGATCGAACCTAATTGGATCACAACTTTAAATGTGAATGCTGATTCGCTTCCAAGAAAGGCTTTAGATTTTAACCACATATCATCTACTAAAATTTGATGACCTGTAGATGAAACAGGTGCGAATTCTGTTAAACCTTCAACAATACCTAATATAATGGCTTTTATTAATTCTAATATAAACATAGCTTTGCTCCTCTGTTTTTATGAAAGTCTGTGGTTATCTAGAGACAATCACCGTATCATCATTGTACCAAATATTACATTGTAATATGCTAATATTTAATAATACATTTTAGTTTATTTTTTTCGTAAAGGCGTTATAATGGAACAAGGTGGTGAGATTGTGAAAGATTTAACAAAGTATAGTATGCATTATAAAACGTTGCAAATATTTATGTTTCTCGCTTCGTTTTTATTAAGTTTAACAGTCGTATTTCAAAATATATATTTAGGAAAAATTATTAACCAAATGCTCGTCGTAAAATCAAATGGACAACAACTTTATTTATGGCTAGCAATCTTGCTCATTGTATTGCTTTTAAGAGCATGCTTTAACTACCTTAATCAATTATCAGGACAAAAACTTTCATATAAAGTTAAAAGAGATGTTAGACATCAATTGATAAATAATGAAACAGATAGAACTAAAATAACAATGATTACTGAAGTGGTTGAGGGTATACATCCTTTTTATGAATCATATTTGCCTCAAGTCTTCAAATCAACCATTATCCCAGTATCGATTATCGTTACATTACTCTTTATTCATTGGCCAGCTGCGTTAATTATGATGATTACAGCGCCGTTTATTCCACTGTTCTATATTGTATTTGGGCTGAGAACTCGTGATAAAGCGAAAGACCAAATGCAATCGTTAGATCAATTTGCAGCAGAATTTATAGATTTAATAAAAGGTCTCGTATCGTTAAAACTTTTCAATCGAACACATGAAACGACTGAAAAAATCTATAAATCTAGTACGTCATTTAGAGATTTAACAATGGAAATTTTGAAAAGTGCCTTCTTATCAGGCTTAATGTTGGAATTTATCTCGATGCTTGGAATAGGTATAGTTGCGCTAGAAGTGGGCTTGAGATTAATCGTATTTCACGATGTATCTTTTGTAGTTGCCATTATTACTTTATTATTAGCACCAGAATTTTATAATGCGATTAAAGACCTAGGACAAGCTTTCCATACGGGTAAACAAAGTGAAGGTTATATTGAATTGATTGAAGATATGAATAATGAAGCATCTATACAAGCTTCAAACATTCATATTGATTCAAATATGAATGATGAAGATATCATTCAATTTGATCATGTATCATTCACTTACCCAGATCGTAAAGATTTTGCATTTGATCAAATCAATTTAAGTATAAAAGAAAATCATCATACTGCAATTATTGGACCGAGTGGTGCAGGTAAATCGACATTAATCAAACTTATGTTAAATGAATTGAATCCCAATGAAGGTAAGATTATTTATAAAAAACCACTCAAAATGGGGTATCTATCCCAAAGACCTTATATTTTCAGTGCATCTTTGTATGAAAATGTCACGATGTTCCAAAATTATGATGAAAATCGTGTTAGTGAAGTGTTAACTGAAGTGGGTTTACTTGAAAAAGTAAAACAATTATCTAAAGGTATGCATACTATGATTGGTGATGGTTATGAAATGTTGTCTGGTGGAGAAATGAGAAGAATAGAACTAGCCAGATTACTATTACTTGATCCAGATGTGGTTATTTTTGATGAACCGACAACTGGATTAGATATTGAAACCGAACAACTTATCGTGCAAACTGTTAACCAATTTGCGCATCAAAAGACTATTCTCACAATCGCACATCGAAAAGAAGTGTTGAGATATGCCACTGATTATATAGAAATTCATAATGGAACAGTTCAATCATATGACGCATCTCAAAAAGGTGGTGCTACGTCATGAAAAAATTAAAAATTAAATTTGATAAAGACTTCTATCTTTCTATTGTAATAGGCGTATTTGGCATGCTAACTGCACTTGGAATGTTTGCTTTAAGTGGATATATGATATCTAAAAGTGCGCTTGGAACACCTTTATATGCATTAATGATTTTAATTGTATCTATTAAGTTATTCGGTTTTGTTCGTGCAATAACTAGATATTTCGAAAGATTATATTCGCATCGTTCTACATTTACAATGTTGAGAGATATACGTGTTAGCTTGTTTAATCAACTCATTCCAATCGTTCCAAACGTATTTAGAAGATACCGTTCGAGCGATTTATTAACGCAAATGGTAAACCACGTTGAACGATTACAAAATATTTTACTCAGAGTATATTATCCACCAATTGTTATTATTATAACAACATTTATAACAATACTCGTGATGATTAATTTCAATATATATGCAGGTGTGATTATAGGACTTTCAATGTTGATGTCAGTCATCATCATCCCTTATTTATCAGCTAAAAGAGCTGAAAGTTTGGCTGAAGCTGTTCAACAAAGTGAAGAAGCATATGTTGCTGAATATTTTGATTTTGAAAAAGGACGTTCAGAATTAAAAAGATTTCAACAATATCGTGCATTTAAAGAGAAAGTGTTAAATAAACAATATCAATATGAAGATAAAAAATATAAAGAACAGAAATTTTTAAGTTCTTATGACTTTATGCTGAATTTATCATCGATGGTGAGTATTTGGTGTATGACGATCTTATGTATTTGGCAAATTCAAGAAGGTGTATTAAACGCTGTATTCTTTGCGAGTATATTAATGATTACAATTACGTTATTTGAACAAGCTATCCCGATGACTAATGTTGCTTTTTACAAAGCGGATACAGAGCGAAGTCTTAAAAATATAGAAGAAGTCATCAATCAATCATTTGAATTGCCTCAAGAACGTTCAGTTCAAAATCATGCATTGTATAAAGCAGAGAATGTAATGTTTAAATATGATTTTCAAGAAAGAGAAACGTTATCTCAAATTAACTTTGAAATAAATAAAGGGGATCATGTAGCTATTATAGGTCCTTCAGGTTCAGGTAAGACAACGATGCTTAATATATTAATGGGATTATATAGTGTGAACGAGGGTACTTTATCCTATAAAAATGAACAGTTGTCTCATGTGATTCAAGAAGATTATGTGAATGAAATCAATACAATGTTGCAACATAATCATTATTTCGAAGGCACAGTAAGAGAGAATTTATTAATTGAAGTAGAAGATGAGCTGATGACAAACGTTCTTGCCGCCGTAAATTTAAATCATTTAAACTTAGATCAGCAGCTAACTAAAAACGCTGAGAATATTTCAGGTGGGGAACGTCAACGTTTATCATTAGCAAGATTATTATTAAGAAAAGCACAAATATGGTTGCTTGATGAACCAACAGCTTCATTAGATGAAGAAAATGAAGAAAATGTTATGAATCTCTTATTAAATAAAGATGATACAATTGTGATTGTGACGCATAACTTGAAATATTTACAAAACTTCGATCATATAATCGTCATGAATGAAGGACATATCATTGAACAAGGTAGTTATTCTCAACTCATTAAAGAACAAGGTTATTTATATAAAGTTATTCAATATAATGAACAATTAGAATAACTAACAAACAAAAAATAAGCATATCACTTTAAACTGAGCATTCAGTTGCGTGATATGCTTATTTATTTTGAGCAAGATGATAGATGCTTGCTGTATTATTTTTCTTGATTGATTTTATCTACATTATTGATCAATTTTTGTAATAAGTTGTTTAATTGATTAGTTTCTTCATCATTTAACTCTGATACATCTTGAATTAAATGTGAAGCTTGGTGTAAATGTGGTTTCATTTGTTCACTTTTTTCTGTTAGATGAACAAACACTTCTCTTTGATCTAATTCAGAACGTACACGTTTAATTAAATCTAAATTTTCCATTCTTTTTAATAAAGGGGATACAGTACCTGTATCTAGGGCTAAGTCTGTTACAAGCTTTTTGACATTGACCGGTGCGGTTTCCCATAAAATCGTTAATACTAAATATTGTGGATATGTAATATTGTACGTCTTGAAAATTTTGTTTGAATAATAGCGGTTAACTTGTCGTTGCGCATTATACAAATTAAAACACAATTGGTTTTGGATATCTAATTTATCCGGCATAATCTTTCCCCCAAACTACAAATGCAATGGTTCATTAATTTTTTGAAATCTCCTAATTCATTATATAATGAATAATTTTATTTTGTAAATATTTTAGTGGTGTGTAATTTATAAATATTTAAAGTATAAGTTATAAGATAAACTTTAAGTCTTTGTAGTTTCTGAACTTATATCATATAATTACAGAAAGGTGGTTTGAATATGAGTCAAAGTATGAAGAATAAAAATAAAATGGCAGTAACAATTTTGACAGGTTTTTTAGGTAGTGGTAAAACAACATTACTTCAAAGACTCATCATGAAGGCAAAGGAATCTGGCCAGAAGGTCGCAATCATTATGAATGAATTTGGTTCTTTTGATGTTGATAGCAATTTGTTAGGTGATGATGTCTCTACTCAAAGTTTATTAAATGGTTGTATATGCTGCTCATTGAAAGATGATATTGAAGTTGTATTACATAATTTATATCATAAAGACCAGCCTGATCTTGTATTAATTGAAGCAACTGGTATTGCGCATCCTGTAGAAGTAGTGGATGCATGTCAAAACCCTTCATTAGTAGATAAAGTTGAAATGCCAACAATTATTGGTGTAATGGACGGGAAAAGATATTTAGAAAGATCGAGATATACCGTTCAGACGAAACAATTAATGGAAGAACAAATGTTATATTCACATTTGATTATTATTAATAAGTCTGATGAATTATCTACTGAAGAAAAAGCATCATTAGAAACGTCATTACAAACGATTAAGCATCAACCAATCCTACACTTTACGCAGTTTTCAAATATTGATGGTGTTGAAATACCTGTAAATGAGGCTTTGTCACTTCAAGCTAAACATAGTCATCATCACGGTATTCAATCCATAAATTATACATTTAGTGGTCCGATAGAAATGGAATTATTAATGAATTTCTTAAGACAATTACCTGATTCGATTCTTAGAATTAAAGGATTTGTTAAATTTAGAGAAGAACCAGAACAAACTTATTTATTTCAATATGCATTTGGGGTACCTCAATATGAACCAGAAATAATGAATATGCCTTTAACAATTGTCATAATAGGTGAATCTATAGATAAAGCAAGTATTCGTAACAAGTTAGATATGTTGAATTTTTCTTAGGAGATGATGGGATGGAAAGAATTCGTATAAATAAACATGTTAGTTATTCTAGAATTGTACATGGTTTTTGGAGATTGAATGAATGGGGTTATAACAATCAACAATTAAATGATTTCATACATGAAATAGTTGATAGAGGCATTACAACAATGGATCATGCGGATATATATGGTAATTATACATGTGAATCATTATTTGGTGATGCATTAGCATTAACACCTAATTTAAGAGAGAAAATTGAAATCGTCACAAAATGCGGTATTATTTTACCGAATGATCAAATCGCTAAAAATACTGGTCATCGATATGATCAAAGTTATGATCATATTATTGAATCAGTTGATAAATCGCTATTAAATCTTAAGACGGATTACATCGATACGCTACTGATTCATCGTCCATCTCCATTAATGGATCCAGATGAAGTAACGCGTGCAGTGATGCATTTAGTTGAGCAAGGAAAAATAAAAGCATTTGGTGTTTCAAACTTTAAATGTAATCAATATGAATTGTTAAATGAGAGTTTGAAGAAAGAAATGTCGCATATCTCAGTCAATCAAGTTGAAGTATCGCCATATCAACTCGAAAATATTGAAGATTGTACATTAAATAGAATGTTGCAACATGATGTTAAAGTAATGGCATGGAGTCCATTAGCTGGCGGTAAATTATTTGATCAAAATGATGAAAAAGCAAGACGCATTATGGCAGTTATACAACCATTAGCAGAAAAATATAACGTATCAGTGAGCACAGTGATTTACAGTTGGTTACTCAGATTGCCATCAAAAGTAATGCCAATTGTAGGTTCAAGTAAGATAGAAAGAGTTGACGAAGCTGTAAATGCTACGAAATTACAATTAACAGATCAAGAGTGGTTCGATATTTATGTCGCATCACGTGGTGAAGATATATTATAGTATGATAATGATATAAAAATGAGGCTAGAACCAATATACAGGTTTCAGCCTCATTTTTTTAGATTAATATTTATTTTTCTAGTCTGTTTAATGTAATTTCTCCTAAAGATTTTGCTGCAACTTGCAAGCAATCTTCATTCACATCAAATTTAGGGTGATGATTCATATATGGTTCTGTTACTCCTTCAGGTTTACTTCCTACAATGTAGAATGAACCAGGAATTTTTTGTAGATAGTATGCGAAGTCTTCTGAACCTGTAACTTGAGGTATTTCAACTAATTGTTGGAAATAGTCGCCTTTACTATTTGATAATATTTCTGCTACTTTATCAGTTTGTTCTGGGTGGTTGTAAAGTACAGGATAACCAAATTGATAATCTAAGTCATATTCAATATCGAAGCCCACTGCAACACTATCTGCAATTTTTTTGATTTCTTGATACATTGTTTCTTCTAATTCAGGGTTTAAATATCTAGCAGTACCTTTGATTGTAACGCTATCTTGAATAACGTTGTATCCACCTGGTGCTTCGAATGCGCCAATCGTAACGACACCCATATCTAATGGATCAATACGTCTTGATACAATCGTTTGAATAGCATTTACAAAGTTTGTCCCAGCAACTAATGCGTCATGTGTTTTGTGTGGACTTGCTGCATGTCCGCCTAAACCATTAATCGTCAACTTGAATGTTGAACTTCCTGAGAATGAAGGTCCTTTATTGTAACCAATAAATTCTGGTCCAGCTACTGGAACGATGTGGATACCATAAACTTCATCTAAATCGTCAAGTACACCAGATTCTACAAGTGCTTTAGCACCACCAGGAGGTTTCTCCTCAGCATGTTGATGAATGATTTTAACTGTGCCAGGTAATTCTTCTTTAATTTCAATAAGTGCATCTGCAAGCCCCATTAAATAAGCAGTATGAGCATCATGACCACAAGCATGCATAACACCTTCATTTTGTGATTTGAAAGGAACATCTGTTTCTTCTGTTATAGGTAAAGCATCAAAGTCAGCTCTTAAACCAATCGTTCTACCTTCTTGACCACCTTTAATTTCTACAATAATAGCATGTTCTTTTTCTAAAGGTTGTGTTACTTTAACATCTTTGCCTTCGTAAAATGATTTAATATATTCAGCAGTTTGCGTTTCTTCAAATGATAGTTCTGGGTGTTGATGCAAATGCCTTCTAATATCAATCATGGCACTTTCTTTCTTTTCAATTAGGTTAAAAAGCTTTTCTTTTAAATTATTCATGATTTACCTCCTAAAATTATACTAGAAAAGTATAACAGTAATCTTTTACTGTATAAAATGATTGCACTTATAAAACAACTAAAAAATTTTGGTTGATTTTGGTTGATTGTGAACGAAAGTGATTGACAATGAAATGAAAACGTTTTATTATGTAGAGGAATAGGGGAGATTGTATGTTAACGACTGAAAGACATCAATTAATATTAGAAGAGATTAATCTACGGGAAACAGTATCTCTACAAGAACTTATTAATTTGACGAATTCAAGTACATCAACAATTAGGAGAGATTTATCTCAACTTGAAGAAAGAGGTATGCTCAAAAGAGTTCATGGTGGTGCAACTCAAATAACAAAGCGCCATGAAGAGCGTAATATGACAGATAAAGAATCGCGACATCAAGATGAAAAACGAGAGATTGCACGATTAGCTGTCAGTCAAATTTCAGATGGAGATACGATATATTTAGATGCTGGGACAACTACTTTAGAAATGATTCCGTTCATTACACAACAAGATATTATCGTTGTGACAAATGGTTTAACACATGTAAGACCGTTATTAGAAAAAGGCATTTCTGTTTATATGACAGGTGGAGAAGTAAAGGCAACGACATTTGCGAATATAGGCGTAAATGCAGTTAAATCCCTTGAAAGATATCGTTTTGACAAAGCTTTTATTGGTATGAATGGCATTGATTTGAACTATGGGTTAACGACACCAGACCCTTACGAATCAGAAATGAAAGAAACGGCCATTCATTTAGCATCTCAAGTATATGTCTTGTTAGATCATTCTAAATTTAATGAAGTATCGTTTGCGGAAGTAACATATGATAAATCAATAGAGATACTAACTTCACAAAAAGCGATTCAAACATTAAATAATTTAAATCAATTTAAAGAAAAATATAACATTAACGGAGGACAAAAATGATATATACAGTTACGTTTAATCCATCAATTGATTATGTAATGTTTACCAATCAATTTGAAGTAGGTGAATTAAACAGAGCACATGAAACAAACAAGTTTGCTGGTGGAAAAGGTATCAATGTTTCTCGAGTACTTCAAACATTAGATATCAAAAGTACAGCAACAGGTTTTATAGGTGGATTTCCTGGAGATTTTATTAAAGATGCACTTAATCAAGCAAACATCTTAACTGACTTCGTAGAGGTTAAAGATGATACAAGAATCAATGTGAAATTAAAATCTGGTTTAGAAACTGAAATCAATGGTCCGGGACCAAATATTGAACCACATAACTATGAAGAATTTTTAACGAAAATGAAAAATACGCAATCAGAAGATACGGTTATAATTGCGGGCAGTGTGCCAAGTTCATTACAAAATCCAGTCTATCAAGAAGTAGCAGAAATACTTAAACAAACTGGTGCAAATTTAATCGTTGATGCTGAGAAAGATTTGATGAAATCAGTACTAGCGTATAATCCGAAATTTGTTAAACCAAATAAACATGAATTAGAAGAAATATTTGATAAACAAATTGAAACAGATCAAGAAGTTATTGAATGTGCTGAGCAATTATTGAATGAAGGTGCTCAAGCAGTCATCGTTTCACTCGGTGGAGAAGGTGCTATTTATGTGGATCAACAAACACGATTAAAAGCTATCGTACCAAGTGGTCAAGTTGTGAATACAGTTGGTTCAGGTGACAGTACTGTTGCTGGTATGGTAGCAGGATTAGAAGTCGGCAAAGACATAGAATCAGCATTTAAATTGGCAGTAAGCTGTGGTACAGCAACAGCATTTAATGCGGATTTAGCTAATAAAGAAGATATAGAAAAAATAATTTCTAAAGTAATCATTAAACATGTTTAAAATAGGGAGGTTATTAAAATGAGAATTACAGAACTATTAACGAAGGAAACCATTGCAATGGATCTTTCTGCAACAAGTAAAGATCAAGTCATTGATGAGTTAGTTGCACAATTAAACAGCGCTGGGAAATTAAGCGATGAAGCAACTTTTAAAGAAGCGATTCATGCAAGAGAGTCACAAAGTACAACAGGAATTGGTGAAGGGATTGCGATTCCTCATGCTAAAACAGATGCTGTACAGTCTGCAGCGATTGCTTTTGGTAAATCTGTTGAAGGTGTAGATTATCAATCATTAGATATGCAACCAGCTCATTTATTCTTTATGATTGCTGCGCCAGCTGGTGGTGCACAAACACATTTAGATGCCCTTGCTAAACTTTCAGGTATTTTGATGGATGAAGATGTAAGAGCAGAGTTATTACAAGCGAAAAGTAAAGAAGAAGTATTAAATATCATTAATAAGCATGATGATGAAGCTTCAGATGAAACTTCAGAAGAAGCAGCTGTAACGAATGCAGAAGCGGATTCAGAAAAAGGACTTGTATTAGCTGTAACAGCATGTCCTACAGGTATTGCACATACTTATATGGCTGCGGATGCGTTGAAAAATCAAGCTAAAAAAATGGGTGTACCTATTAAAGTTGAAACAAATGGTTCAGGCGGTATTAAAAATCACTTAACAGATGAAGAAATTGAAAAAGCATCAGGTATCATTGTAGCTGCGGATGTGCATGTTGAAACAGATCGTTTCGATGGTAAAAATGTAATTCAAGTTCCGGTTGCTGATGGTATTAAACGCCCAGAAGAATTAATCAATATGGCGCAAGACACATCACGTAAACCATTCGTAGCTAAAGGTACGAAACAAAGTAGTGCTGCTAGCAATGAAAAACAAAGTGTATCTAAGACGATATATAAACACTTAATGAATGGTGTTTCTAATATGTTACCACTCGTTATATCTGGTGGTATCTTGATGGCAATCGTATTCTTATTTGGTGAAAACTCATTTGATCCAAAGAGTGGACAATATAACGAATTTGCAGCTAATTTATGGTCGATTGGTAGCGAAAGTGCATTTAAATTAATCGTGCCTATTTTAGCAGGTTTCATCGCTAGAAGTATTGCAGATAAACCTGGTTTCGCATCTGGTTTAGTCGGCGGTATGTTAGCAGTAGCAGGTGGTTCAGGGTTCTTAGGTGGTATTATCGCTGGTTTCCTTGCAGGTTATTTAACAGAAGGTATCAAATATGTATTTAAGAACTTACCTCAAATGTTTGAAGGTTTAAAACCTACATTAATTTATCCAATTTTATCAGTATCACTTACTGGATTACTTATGGTGTACGTGGTGAATCCACCAACAGCATGGTTAAACAATTTATTATTAGATGGATTAAATAACTTATCTGGTTCTAATATTATGTTATTAGGTTTAGTAATTGGTGCAATGATGGCAATAGATATGGGTGGTCCATTTAATAAAGCGGCATATGTATTTGCGACAGCAGCGTTAACAGAAGGAAATGCAGCAGCAATTACGGCAGCTATGGTTGGTGGTATGATTCCACCAATAGCAATTGCAACAGCGATGTTAATCTTTAGAAAGAAATTTACTAAAGCACAAAAAGGTTCTATTATTCCAAACTATGTGATGGGATTATCATTCATTACAGAAGGTGCTATTCCATTTGCAGCAGCAGATCCATTACGTGTCATTCCATCAATGATGGTTGGTTCAGGTATTGGCGGAGCGTTAGCTTTAGGATTAGGTTCAAGAATTCAAGCACCACATGGCGGTATCTTTGTTATATTTGCAACTGACTTCGGTCATGTATTACAAACATTACTAGCAGTAGTTATCGGTGCATTAGTTGCAGCAATTATTTATGGTGTTATTAAACCTAAATTAACGAAAGAGCAACTTGAAATCGCTGAAGAAGTAGAATAATCAATATATCGTATTAAATTATAAGCTGTCTACAGAGTTGTGACTTTGTAGACAGCTTTTTTAATCATTACCTTAAATCCTCGGCCAAAAGTATGATGCTGATTTAACATGTTTAAAATTGAAAAGTTGGGGAAATTTTTATATGATTAAATTAAATTATTATAATATGTAGAAAATGGTAAACATAGGGAAAGATGTGAACAATGTTATATTACAAGACAATTATTAAATCAAATGACGCAGAATGGGTTACGTTGATACACGGAGCTGGTGGTAGTTCTTCGATTTGGTTTAAACAAATGAGATATTATAGGAAACATTTTAATATATTACTCGTAGATTTAAGAGGACATGGGAAGTCTGCGAATAAAGAATGGAAGAAAAATGATTCATTTGAACATTTAGCAAAAGAAGTTGTAGATGTATTGGATTATTTAAATATAGACAAGACACATATTATTGGTATGAGCCTTGGCACAATTGTTGGTCAAACAATGGCGCAATCATATCCGGAGAGAATAACGACATTGGTTTTAGGTGGGGCCATCATTAATGTGAATTTAAGGACTAAATTCTTGTTAGCAATCGGCCGTACAATTATGAATTTTGTGCCGTATATGTTGCTTTATAAATTATTTGCATACATTATTATGCCTAGGAAAGCTCATGAAGAATCAAGATTAAGATTTGTGAATGAAGCTAAGAAAGTGTCTCAAAAACAATTTATTAAATGGGTTAAATTAACGAAGCTTGTGAATCCTTATTTAGCACATTTACAAGTTGCAACAAGAGATATTCCAACGCTCTTTATCATGGGAGAAGAAGACTATTTATTTATGCCACCAGTAGAAAGACTCGTTAAAGAAAATGAAAACTTTTCAATAGAAATAATAGAGCAAGCTGGTCACGTATGTAATATTGATCAACCAGAAGCTTTTAATAAAATTAGTTCTAAATTTATCATGCAACACGTTGGAACGACGACTATATAAAGAATGTATGTGTAGACTTCTACATTTACATTCTTTCTTATATCATTTAAATTGAGATAAAAATATGGTACACTAAAAATAATATGCTAATATCGGGGGAGGTGACGCTAAATGGGAAGGATTTAGTTTTGAAAACGTATATCATAAATAAACTTATTGAACAAAATCATACAAAGGTGGCCATAGCGTCACCGCAAAATATTTGGAGGTGAATCCCTAGAAATAGGGAACTAATTGGAAATTTCGACCATAATAAACTTTATTGTATTCTTTATATTAATTGCATTTACAATGGTATTTGTAGGATCTGAATTCGCGCTTGTAAAGGTGCGTATAACTAGAATTGAACAATTAATTTCTGAAGGAAGTAAATCAGCTAAAATTGTACATAAAATGATCAAAGAACTAGATTATTATTTATCTGCATGTCAGCTTGGTATTACTGTAACATCACTTGGATTAGGTTGGATTGGTGAACCGACATTTGAAGTTTTAATACATCCTGTATTAGACTTCTTTAACTTGCCAGACGCATTAACTACAACTTTCTCCATAGCGATCAGTTTCTTAATTGTAACGTTTATCCATGTAGTAGTTGGTGAATTAGCACCAAAAACGGTAGCAATTCAACAGGCAGAAAGACTTACACTTGTCTTCGGCCGACCATTATATTATTTCGGTATCGTTATGAAACCGTTAATTTGGTCAATGAATGGCGCAGCACGTATTCTAGTTAGAGCAATAGGTATTCAACCTACTAACGAAGAACAAGCAATGTCAGAAGAAGAATTAAAGCTTATCATGACTCAAAGCTATCAAAGTGGTGAAATCAACCACACTGAATTAGCTTATATGCAAAATATTTTCTCATTCGATGAAAGATTAGCAAAAGATATCATGGTACCTAGAACACAAATGGTTACATTAACAGAACCATTTAATATTGAAGAATTATTAGAAATTATAAATGAACATCATTACACACGTTACCCAATTACTGAAGATGGCGATAAAGACCATATTAAAGGCTTTATCAATGTTAAAGAATTTTTAACAGAATACGCTTCAGGTGAACAAATTAAAATTAATAACTACGTACATGACTTACCACTTATTCACGAAGTTACAAGAATTAGTGATGCATTAGTAAAAATGCAAAAAGATCATGTTCATATGGCGTTAGTTATTGATGAATATGGTGGTACAGCTGGTGTCATCACGATGGAAGATATATTAGAAGAAATCGTTGGTGAAATTCGTGATGAATTTGATGATGATGAAGTAAATGATATCATTCAAACTGGTGAAGATACTTACCAAATTAATGGACGTGTAACTTTATCAGAACTAGAAGAAAAATTCGGAATTGAATTTGTAGATTCAGACGATATTGATACAATCGGTGGTTGGTTACAAGCACATAACCCAGAAATTGAAAAAGACGACTATGTCGATACAGAATATGATAAATGGGTTGTCATTGATGTTGAAAATCACCAAATTAAGACAGTTGCTTTACACAAAGATTTTATAAAAGAAAGAAAAAGTATCTTTGACGAAGACGAAGAAGACGAGGATTAAAACGTGAGCAAAACTACATTAACATCATTATTTAGGTTTACAGGATATTTAGAAGGTGGATCATTACTGTTATTAGTATTTATAGCAATGCCTATCAAGTATATGTTGAGTAATCCAAATGTAGTTTCAGTATTAGGCATGATACATGGTGGATTATTTTCAATGTATGTCATTATGATATTGGTAATGGCACTGATTGTTAGAATTCATATAAAGTGGCCAGTCATTGCTTTTATAACAGCTTTTATTCCTTTTGGAACATTTATATTTGATCATTTCTTTATAAATGGCAAATCTTATGAAAAGATAACGCAATCATAAATTGATACGAAGAGCATGGGACAAACATTTGGATCCTGTGCTCTTTTTTTATTGTATCAATTACAAAAGTCGTCGGAAGTGTAACTAAGGAGGCCGTTAGTAACAAAAGTCGGTGGAAGTGTAACTAAGACAGCCTATACAAAAGTCGTCAGAAGTCCAAAATAGACACACACTGTTTTGTTTTAATGAAGATCATCATGTAAAATAGGGAATATAGTAGATAGATTGAGAGAGGAATCATTTTTATGAGAATTAATAAATTTCTAAGTGAAACTGGTGTATGTTCGAGGAGAGGTGCTGATAAATGGATAAGTGCTAATCGCGTTCAAATTAATGACGAATATGCGACACTAGGGTCTCAAGTTGAAAGTACGGATGTTGTGAAGGTTGATGGTGAAGTCATTACAATTGATAAAGGTTATGTTTATATAGCACTCAATAAACCGCGTGGTATTACATCTACTACTGAGAGACATGTTAAAGGTAATGTTGTAGACTACGTCAATCACCATGAAAGAATTTTTCATATTGGTAGATTAGATAAAGATTCAGAAGGATTATTACTCCTTACTAGTGATGGAGATATCGTTAATGAAATCTTGCGTGCTGAAAATCATCATGAAAAAGAATATGTCGTTTCAGTAGATAAGCCTTTAACGAAAGACTTCTTAAAGCAAATGTCTGATGGTGTTGAAATTTTAAATCAAAAGACACTTCCAGCGAAAGTATCGCAAATTAATGATAGAACATTTAAAATTGTTTTAACACAAGGTTTGAATCGTCAAATTAGACGTATGTGTGAAACGTTAGGATATAATGTAAAAAAATTAAAAAGAATTCGCATTATGAATATTAAGCTTGATGGTATTAAATATGGTGAATGGCGTGATTTAACGAAAGAAGAATTTGAAGAACTGACACGTTCGCTCGCTTATACACCTAAAAGAGACCGTATGACATCTAAATAAAGGGGATAATAAAATGGTTAAATTAAATAACAATGTAGAGATACCAGAATTAGGTTTAGGCGTATACAAAATTGAAGATGCAGATGTTGAGAGAGTCGTCCACACTGCAATTGATGCAGGATATCGTGCGATAGATACAGCTTGGTTTTATAAAAATGAAAAAGCATTAGGCGAGGCTTTAAAAACAGTTAATATTAAGCGAGAAGATTTATTTATTACAACTAAATTATGGAATGACTTCCAAGGGTATGATGCGACTATTAAAGCGTTTAATGACTCATTAGAATCATTGCAACTTACGTATATCGATATGTATTTAATTCATTGGCCATGTCCTGCAGACGGATTATTTATTGAAACGTATAAAGCATTAGAAACGTTATATAAAGAAGGCAAAATTAAAGCAATTGGTGTATGTAATTTTAAAGAACATCATTTAGATCAATTATTAGCTGAAACTGAAGTTGTCCCTGCAGTTAACCAAGTTGAGTTTCATCCGTTATTTAATCAAAAAGCATTACAAGCATATTGCGAAAGTAAAGGAATTAAATTAATGGCATGGAGTCCTCTAATGAGAGGTGGGGAATGGTTAAATAACGCAGATTTACAAAGTATAGCAGATCAGTATAACAAGACTGTTGCCCAAGTTATTATTAAATGGCATTTACAACAAGGTAGACTCGTTATTCCAAAATCTCAAAATGATAATAGAATCAGAGAGAATTTTGATGTATTTGATTTTGAATTGAGTGATGAAGATTTAGCCAAAATCGACCAATTAAATACAGATGAACGACAATTTAGAGATCCAGATGAAGTTAAAATTGGAGATATGAAGTAAAATATAGAACCTTCACAGATTTGTTTGAATTAAGATGTATTTCATATGCATCTTTTAGTAAAATAAAACTGTGGAGGTGTTTTATTTGTTTAAATTTAAAAAACCAAATCAACATGGCGTATGGTCAATGATTGTACTACCAATCGCATTCGGAATTGCAGCAACTGGATTTACATACTTTCATTTATTATTGTATTTAGGTGTACTGGCATCTTATTTCATGAGTGACCAAATTTTCTTCTACTTAAAGAAAAGGAAGAAAATAATAGGTTATATTTATACGGCAGGCATATTTGCTTTGATTGTCGTCATATCATTTGTACCAATCGTATTACATAAACCCGTTACGATATGGATTTTTCTACTGATGGTACCTTTATCACTATTAAATGCCTATTTTGCTAAAAAGAAAAATGAAAGAGCATTTACTAATGATTTAATAGCTGTCTTGATATTCTGTTTATTTGGTGTGATCAGCGCTTTATTAAATGTATCTATAACAGATGTACAATCTTGGTTACCAGTCTTTATTTTAAGTTTCTTATATTTCTTTGGTACAATTTTATACGTTAAGACGATGATTAGAGAGAAAAAATCCGTAAAATATAAATGGTCATCTTGGATTTATCATTTATGTATAGTTGTTGTAGGATTCTTTATACATCCATTAGTTATGTTGATGTATATACCGAGTTTAATACGATCAGTCGTTCTATATGGTAAGAAAATAAAAATTATGCATGTAGGTTTAATTGAAATAGCTAATTCAGTATTTGTATTAGTAGTTGGATCGATATTTTTACATTAAAAAAGCAACCATCCGCGGATGGTTGCTTTAACTTTATCTATTAATTGAAGATTAATTATTTTTTGATTAATTTCAAAATAAATGATAATACAAGAATTAAAATAATTGAACCGATTAGTGCTGGTATGATTGCGACGCCACCCCATACTGGACCTAAATCTCCTAGTAAAGAACCACCAATCGCTGAACCAATTAAACCGGCAATAATATTACCGACTATGCCGCCAGGTATATCTTTACCTAATATAACACCTGCTAGCCAACCTATTAGGCCACCTACGATTAACATTAATATAAAGCCCATTTGAGTGTACCTCCTTATTTATATTTCTTATTTCTATATTTAAGTACCCTGTTATTCACTATGTGAAACATAATAAGAAGTTTTGAATAACTTTTGCCATAAAATAAACATAATATAAAAAAGGAACACTGGTATTAATAGAAACCAATGGGGCGTAAGGACAATCATACATATTAACGCCACAATCGATAATATCTCACCAACTAAACGTGGATGAATAAAGTATCGATATATACCATTTTGGTAAATTTTTGCGAGCCTTTTACCGTCTGATTCAATAGGTTCTGTGAATAACGATAAATAAGCAATGATTTGGCCAAATATAAATAAACTGACACCTAAATAAGGTACAGATTGATAAATTGAAAGTGTACTATCTAAATAAACAATGTTTAAAGACATACTAAATACAATCGTAATGATATAAAGTACGAAATATTGATTTTCAATGTAGTTTGGA
The DNA here is from genome assembly GCF_022386455.1 of Mammaliicoccus sp. I-M35. Taxonomy (NCBI): domain Bacteria; kingdom Bacillati; phylum Bacillota; class Bacilli; order Caryophanales; family Staphylococcaceae; genus Mammaliicoccus; species Mammaliicoccus sp. I-M35. The sequence goes on from NZ_JAJNIL010000003.1 coordinate 81,702, forward strand.
ACGTATTTAATTTGAATCCATGTATGTAAAAATGCCCATATAAGTAACATAGTCGTTACTGCAATCGTGATGAAGTTGATTTCTTTGATGATTATAAAGGATATTAAACCATTCAAAGCAATTGTGATTGAAATAGCGTAATGATTGATACGCGATTTCTTATTCATTACTACAAAGTTATATGACATCAAGACGATACACAGAATGATATTAATTGAAACGAGGAATGCCATATCTGTCTCCTGCCTTAAAATAGTCTCATCTAAGAATTATAACAATTTCTAAACATATAATCACTAAATATATGTTTTGTGAAAAAATTAAAGACCCTTTGACAAATGAATGAAACTTTAATAGTATAAAAGTAAGCTATCTTGTAATACAAAATAGCTGTAAAAATTGGAAGAGGTTATTAAGATGTCGACAATTAAGACACAGATGAGAAAAGGGTTATTAGATGCTTGTATTTTATCTATCATACAATCTCAACCAGTATATGGTTATGAATTATCTCGCAAATTAAATGAACATCAATTTACCGATGTAAGTGAAGGAACGATATATCCTATTTTACTTAGATTATTGAAGAAGGATTTTATTTATAGTGAGTTTAAGCATAGTGAACAAGGACCTAAAAGAAAATATTATTATATTACAGATAAAGGTCGCGAAGAATTAGAAATCGTACGAAAAGAATGGCTTGAAATTAAGGATCCTATTACTAAATTGTTAAAAGGGAGCAATGAAGATGTCTAGAACTACTAAACAACTCATCAAAGAAAACAACGAGAAGAGAAAGCAGCTAAATGAAACGGATTTAGAAGTTTATGAAGATTTCTTGTTATATGTTAGAACAGACTTGCGCGTAAATGAACATGAATCAGAAGTCATATTAATGGATGTTCTTGATCATTTATTAGAAGCTGTTTCAAATGGCACAACTGCAATTGAATTTTTCGGTCATGATGTTAAAGGTCATGCCGATGATATATTAAACGAACTACCGAATGAATCTAATAAAGCAATTTTAAAAATGGTAGGAATGGGTGTAGCTTACTTCTATAGTATATATTTTGTTATTACAGGTATCGTAGGTATATTTGTTGATTATAAGACACCACTTATATCTACACTTTTCCTATTACTTATTGTACCAATAGGTGGATTCTTTATTGTTAAAGCATTATTCAATATTATCCAAAGATATATCTTTGATAAATCTAAATATAAGAAAATAAAAGAATCAGCATATGCTGGACTATTAGTTGGTGTTATACCAGCAATTCTAATATTAGTACCTAATCTTGTATTTAAAGATATGATGAAAGTTTATATTCCTTGGTGGATCTTCCTTATATTAGGGATTGCGATTTATGTTATATATAAAGTTATGAAAAGACAGCCAAAAGCTGTATAAATAATAGACTAAAATAAATAAGCACATCACTTAATGAGCATTTTCAAGTAAGTGATGTGCTTATTTTATATTGTGTATGCTATTTCCTAGGAAATATTAAACACCTTTTTTATTGCTCCATAACAGTGTATGTAGCTGAGGTAGAACAAAAATATCATTTAAAGTATCATTCATTACTTTATCGATCAGTTGTTCATATTTTTCGAGTAATTTTTCAGTATGGTTTGAAACGCTATCGTCTAGATATGGATTACCTACTTGTAAATAGAATGGGATAGAAGGATATCGTTTGTGTATATCTTTAGCAAATTGATAGTCTGCTTCGTCGAAAATCACAACTTTGAGTGAAAGACTTTCTTCTACACATTGTGCGATAACTTCATCTAGTATTGTTAAATTAGGTTTCATACCAGAACTTGGTGGCTTAGGACTAATCGTTAAGTCATCGATTAGTGTCATCCATTCTTGGAATTTAGAGCCTTGAGTTTCAAGTGCGGTCTTTATATTTCTTGCTTTAAGTGCTTCTACAAAAGGTCCGATATTTTTTATCAGAGCAGGGTTACCACCTGATATCGTAACGTGTTGATATTTATTTGGAGCGAGTTGATCTAATTCTGAAATAATATCTTCTGGTTCAAGTAATCGAATATCATCTTTAGCAGAGCCATCCCATGTAAAACTTGAATCGCACCAACTACATCTATAATCACAACCACTTGTTCTAACAAACATCGTTTTTTGACCAATGACTGCACCTTCACCTTGAATCGTTGGACCGAAGATTTCTAACACTGGTATTTTAGGCATTGTTGTCACCTTTCTTAGTTGGACGATAAACGACGTAACTTGTAGGTGTTTCTCTCACAAATACTTGTACACATTTAGGTTGATTATCACGTTTATCTAGAGATGCTTGAACGATATTATAAATAGTTTGAGCAACTTGTTCAGTTGAAGGACTATGATCTTTAAATTCTTCAAAGTCATTTAAAAGTTGATGATCATAACGTTTATGAATTAATGATTTTAATTCGCTAAAGTTCACTAAAAATCCCATTTTATCTAATTCGTCTCCAGCAATTGTTAAATTAACAAAATATGTGTGTCCATGTACATTCATACATTTACCGGCTTCTTCGTGTGGAATATAATGTGCACTTGAAAAATTAAAGTCTTTATTTAGTTCGAAAGCATAAGGGTGTTGAACGCTCGGATAGATTTGTTGTAACATTATAAACTTCCTTTCGTTTCTAGGTATTGGTCTAATCCTTGTTTTCTTAATTTACAAGCAGGACATTCACCGCAACCATCACTCATCACACCGTTATAACATGTTAATGTTTTTTCTCTAACATAGTCTAATGCACCTAATTGATCACTTAGTGCCCAAGTTTCTTTTTTATTCATCCACATGAGCGGTGTATGAATGACGAAATCTTTGTCCATCGATAAGTTAAGGGATAAGTTCATAGATTTAATAAAGCTATCTCTACAATCTGGATACCCGCTAAAGTCTGTTTCGCAAACACCTGTAATAATATGTTTAGCACCAATTTGGTATGCTAATGCACCTGCAAATGATAAGAATAGTAAATTACGTGCTGGCACAAATGTATTAGGTATGCCGTTTTCATCATTTTCTATTTGCATTGAATGGTCTGTTAATGCATTAGGGGATAGTTGTGAAAGTAATGACATATCTAGAATATGATGCTTTAATCCTTGTTCTTTAGCGATATCTTCAGCAACTTTAATTTCTAAATCATGGCGTTGGCCATATTGAAACGTCACTAATTCTACTTCTTTAAAATGTTCTTTCGCGTAGAATAAGCATGTTGTACTATCTTGTCCGCCACTGAACACAACAACTGCTTTTTCATTCTTTAATGTTTCTGACATAGTGTTTCTCCTTTATAAAGGCATAAAAAAAGCCTGCCTTCTATAAAAAGGTAGACGTAGGTGTCTAGTTTTTTATAGAGGGTGTAAGCTAGTAACCTCTTAGTTTATTGAATATACAAATGATAATATAATCAAATTGTAAAAGCAAGTTTAGTATATGGTATGATTGACATGAAATTAACGAAAGAAGAGCGAATAAACATATGATTATAATGATAGATAACCACGATTCTTTTACATATAACATTATCGAGTATATTAATATACTGACAAAAAATGAACAAATAAAAATATTGAAATCTGAAGAGGCAAATTGTGATGTTGTACGTGCAATCAATCCAGATGCTATGATCATTTCACCTGGCCCTGGTCATCCAGATGATTATGTACAGTTAAAGGCGTTTCTTCAATCTATTTATACAGATATACCCATATTAGGTGTATGTCTTGGCTTTCAATTATTGATATCTACTTTTGGTGGCAAAGTCGTAAAAGGTCCACGTCCTGTTCATGGGCATACAGCAACGATTAAACATGATGGGAAAGGTATTTTTGAAGGATTGCCTGAATCATTTGAAGTGGCAAGATATCATTCTTTAATAGCAGATAAACACCATATACCTGAAGGGTTTACGGTTTCAGCATGGTTAGAAGAAGGTATTCCAATGGCTATACGACATCAACATTTACCTATTGAAGCGGTTCAGTATCATCCGGAAGCAATATTAAGTGAATATGGATTAGAACAAATTGCGAATTTCTTAGTAAAGGCAGGTGTAGAGATTGAAGACACATATACAATTTAAGTATATTTCAGACAGTCAAAAAGAAGAGAAATTAGATTATAAATTTGAGAATCCAATTGTCATTAAATATGCAAGAACGATTGAAGAAGTATCAGAGCTTGTGCATGAAGCGGAGCGCTATCAAAAAGAAGGATACTATGTTGTCATGACTTTACCATATGAAAGTGCAGCAGCTTTTGATTCAGCGTTAAATGTTTATAAAGCGTTACATCATTATGGAAATATTCAAGTATTCGAACAACCTGTCTCACACTTTAATGATAAAACGCAACATACATATATAAATGAACATATTGAATGGCGAAGAACAGATTCAGATGAACGTTTAGCAAACAATATACATGCTATTCAAGATGAAATTAGACTAGGAAATACGTATCAAGTTAATTATACGACACAACTTGAATCAGAACCGATTCGTCATGGATATGAATATTACCAATCACTTACAGAGGATGCTAATGGAGATTATCAAGCATATATTGAACTTGAAGATGAAACGATTATATCCATTTCACCAGAACTTTTCTTTCAATATGGTCCTTATCAACAGATGCCAAATATAGTATTAACGAAACCTATGAAAGGTACAATTTCGAGAGGGAATCATAAAGCAGAAGATCAAGCAAATTATGAACGACTAAAGCATTCTCAAAAAGATAGAGCAGAAAATGTCATGATTGTAGATTTACTTAGAAATGATTTGAGTAAAATTTCTGAAGTTGGTACGGTTAATGCCATTGATTTATTTAAAATCGAACCTTATCAAACGGTATATCAAATGACTAGCACGATTCGAAGTCAATTGAAATCACAACAATCATTATTTCATATACTTCAAGCATTGTTCCCATGTGGTTCGATAACAGGTGCTCCAAAAGAATCAACGATGGCCATTATCAAACGACTAGAGAATAGACCAAGAGGCATATATTGTGGAACGATAGGTTTGTTGTTACCTGATAACAGAATGATTTTTAATGTTCCAATCAGAACGATACATTCAAATTCAGAAAGAGCAGTTTATGGCGTTGGAGCTGGTATCACAATAGATTCAAATGCTGAAGCTGAAATTGAGGAATTCAAAATGAAATCTAAAATATTAGAAAGCAGACATGTAAATCTTATTGAAACGATGAGATTAGAAAATGGAAAAGTCCAAAGACGTCACGAACATACGCACAGAATTTCTACGAGTGCTAAAGCGTTAAATATTCGATTTAATAAAGACGAATGGGAAACTATGCTTAACGACATGGTTAATACTTATGTGGATGGCACATATAAATTAAGAGTTGAATTAAATTCGGATGGTACATTTAATGCTGAAACTTCACCAATAGTCGATTCAACTCAATCTTTAACAGCTCAGTTGTTACCGAGTACACCAGTTTCTTCTATTTATACGATACACAAAACAACTGAACGTCATCATTTTCAACATAATCATGATACAGATGTCATATTGTATTATAATGGAGAGAATGAAATAACAGAATTTGATATTGGTAATGTCGTTATTAAAATAGGTGATGCATATATCACACCTCCATATCATGGACAATTTTTAAATGGTTGTATGAGGCAAGCGTTATTAGAAGATAACCTTATCGAAGAAAAAAATATTACTGTGGAAAAGTTAATCAAAGATATCGAAAATTCAAATTGTGAAATATACATGATTAATAGTTTGCGAGAATGGACAAAAATAGATTTAAAATTATGATGGTAATATAAAGATACAAATAGTAAAATAGTAAACATCATATAAGGACGGGTGAAAATAGATGTTCTTAACATTATTATATTTAGTAATAGTGATTGTTATTGCATTCTACTTAAAGCGCATCGTTTTAAGTGAATTGAGAAAAGAAAAAAATAAGCAAAGTTTTGCGTATTTATATATTGGATTTGCCGTTGCAATTGTTTTTGTAGGCTTATTTGTAAATCAATTAACACATGTATTTATTGATTTAACAGATGTATTTTATCGTAAATAATGATGCTTTATATATAGCAGAATAGAATGAGGTGTCTTAAATGCGCATATATCCTAAGGGCGATTCTGCATTAACTGTAATGAGCGATCGTGAACCTTCGAGACAGTTAACGCATGAAATTAATGAATTTAGATTAGAAATATTGGGTCAAGATATGCCTTTTATAGATGAGGTTATACCTAGTGAAAATAGTTTAATGGTTGTGTATCATCCTTATAGCATGATGATGAACCATGATATCAATGAGCCATTTAAATATATGACTGAATTTGTAGAACGTATTATTTATCAGAAAAAGCAAGACATTAATGATAGAGAAGTTACAAAGGAATCGATTATGATAGATGTCATTGTAGGTGGCGAATATGGTCCGGATTTTGATACGTTAACGGACTTGTCTGAAGAAGAACAAAGACAAGTGTTAGAATCTAGAACGTATTTTGTTTCAATGATAGGTCATACTCCAGGATGTCCTTATTTATCTGGTTTAAGTCATCGATTGCATTCAGGTAATGCACAGTTCAAACAATTTATCCCTAAAGGATCATTGTGTATTGAAAGAGATAAATTATTTATTACGACAACTGATACAAGTGGTGAGTGGCCAGTCATTGGTTGGACGAATGTTGAAATATACGATAGACAAAATAATATTTGTAAGCTTAATTTTGGTGATGATGTCATCTTAAATATTGTAGATCAACTACAAAGCAAGGATGGAGGGTATAAGCCATGTCATTAATTATTCGAGAAGCTGGACTATACTCTTCGATTCAAGATTTAGGAAGGCAAAAACAACAACATATTGGCATTGTTAAAAATGGTTCAATCGATCAATTAAACCATAGACTCGCTAATATGCTTGTAGGTAATGAAGAAGGCGAAGCTTTAATCGAAATGACGATTAAGTTGCCGTCTATCCAATTTACAGAACCAACTTTAATCGCATTTACAGGAGCTAACTTCCCAGCATTTGTAGATGGTAAGAAAATAGCACCATATAAAATTCATTTGCTGGATAAAGGTGAAGTATTAAAGTTTGCTGAAGCTTCAAAAGGTACGAGAGGTTATTTAGCAATTGCAGGTGGTATTGTTGCTGAAGAATGGTTAGGTTCAAAATCTACAAGTATCCGTTTAGAAATGGGTGGCTACCACGGTCGTACTTTACAAGCAGGCGATGAAATTGAAATGTGCCGTAACTACACACCTTTACAAAAAAAGCTATTTGAAAATCTAGAAGATAGCAAAACAGCTTCATGGGGCGTTGACCAATATACATTAGCGTTAAATTATTTAACAGATATATTCCATGTTATATCGGGAGAAGGTATGACACACTTTAATGAAGCGGAAATCAAACATCTAGAGAGTCAAGTTTATAAAGTATCTAATCGCTTTAACCGAACAGGATTAACATTAGAAGGGAACTCCGTTATTAATCGTAGAATCGTCGATCAATCATTTTTAAGTGTTAAAAAAGGTACTGTTCTATTAAATGAAGGGAATCAACCGGTCGTAATGTTGAATGATCATCAATCATTATCGAGCTATCCTCAAATTGGAACAATTGCTTCTTATCATATCGATAAATTAGCACAAAAAAAGCAAGGTTCAAAACTCATCTTTAAGAAATTAACAATACAAGAAGCGGAACGCAATATGAGAAAACATGCTCAATTCGTTAAACAAATAAAAACCGGCATTAGATATAAATTAAATGAAGAATTAAACAAATAAATTACATGTGTGAATTGTGTCTATTGTGTGCACTTTTTACACATTTCTTATTTCTATTTTAGGTTTTTAGTTGAAATTTATTGTAAAATAGTATAAATTATAATACTGTACATTAAATATTACAAGAATATTACAATCTTCAATAATATGTAATGAAATAATAATGAAAATTGATATGAGTTGAGATACGGAGGAACAGTATGAAAACTAAAAATAGGAAGATAGGCGTCTTTACATTCTTCTTGCTAACGATTTTAGCAATTTCACTAAAGACTTATTTTGCCTATTATGTAGATTTGTCACTCGGGGTTAAGGGACTCGTACAGAATTTAATTTTATTAATGAACCCATACAGCTTGATTGCGCTAATATTGAGCGTATTCTTATTCTTTAAGGGAAGAAAGTCGTTCTGGTTTATTTTTATCGCTGGATTTGTACTATCGTTCTTACTATATGCGAACGTCGTGTACTTTAGATTCTTTTCAGATTTCTTAACATTTAGTACTTTGAATCAAGTAAGTAACGTAGAATCAATGTCTGGTGCAGTATATAGTTCATTCTCTTGGTACGATTTTATATATTTCACAGATACGATTATTTTCTTATTTGTGTTGATCTTTAAGAGAAATAATTTATCAGTTAAAGCATTTCCTAAGAAATTTGTCCCAGTTGTTATGGGTGTAGCTGTAGCACTGTTTTTCTTAAACTTAGCATTTGCTGAATCAGATAGACCAGAATTATTAACACGTACATTTGACCATAAATATTTAGTTAAATATTTAGGACCATATAACTTTACAGTTTACGACGGGGTTAAAACGATTCAAAATAATTCACAAAAAGCATTAGCAAGTGAAGATGATTTAACACAAGTTAAAAATTATACAAAACAGAAGTATCAAGAACCTAACAAAGAAACATTTGGTATCGCTAAAGACAAGAACGTTATTAAAATTCACTTAGAAAGTTTCCAATCTTTCTTAATTGACTTCAAAGTTAATGGTGAAGAAGTAACGCCTTATTTAAACTCTTTAGCTAAAGGTGATAAAGGTTACAAATACTATCCAAACTTCTTCCATCAAACGGGACAAGGTAAAACAGCCGATTCAGAATTAACGATGGATAATAGTATTTTCGGTTTACCACAAGGTTCAGCATTCTCATTAAAAGGTGACAACACTTATCAATCACTACCAGCAATTTTAAATCAACAAGGCGGCTATGAAACATCAGTTATGCATGGTGATTACAAAACATTCTGGAACAGAGATCAAGTGTACAAGCATTTTGGTGTAGATAAGTTCTATGATGCAACTTATTATGATATGCAACAAAAAAATCTTGAAAACTTAGGCTTAAAAGATGAAGTATTCTTTGATGAATCCATTGCACATCTAAAAGAACAAAAAGAACCATTCTATTCTCATTTAATTACGTTGACTAACCATTACCCATTCACATTGAGTAAAGAAGACGCAACGATAGAGAAACCAGATACAGGTAGTGCAACTCTAGATGGATACATTCAAACAGCTCGTTATTTAGATGAATCATTAGAAAAATTCATGACAGAACTTAAAAAAGAAGGTTTATATGATGATTCAGTAATCATCATTTACGGAGACCACTATGGTATTTCTGAAAACCATAATAAAGCAATGGCTAATTTACTTGGTGAAGATGAAATCACACCAGCTAAATTCATGGACTTAAACAGAACACCATTCTTTATGAAAGTGCCAGGTCTTAAAGGTGGCGTCGATGAAACATACGGTGGCCAAACTGATGTAATGCCTACACTATTAGATGTATTAGGTATTAAATCAAACAACTACATTATGTTTGGTACAGACTTATTAGCTAAAGGACACGATCAAACAGTTGCATTTAGAAATGGTGATTTTATAACGCCAGAATATAAATCAATCGGTAGCACTGTGTACGATAATAAGACTAATAAACCTATGAAGACGAAACCTAAAGATTTAGAAGAAAATAAAAATAACGTCGAAAAAGAACTCGAATTATCAGATCAGTTATTACACGGAGACTTATTCAGATTCTATGATAACCCTGACTTCAAGAAAGTTAAGCCATCAAACTATGAATACAAATCCGGTAACGGCTATCAAGAAAAATAATTATGAGTATATGAGTACCACAAAATCATGAGATTTTGTGGTACTTTTTTGTGTTGGAAATGGGGGTTGTGGGGTGGTGACTGGGAAAAGTACTTTTTAATATGGATTATGAGATAGAAGATGATGTGGGCGATACAGGATATAGGGTGGAGAAGTATGATTTAGTAGGAGATGTGAGTTTAAGAGGTAGTAAACCCACATCTTTTCAAAAATATAAAATGATTATATAGAAATGAACACTTTTGATTATTTAAAAAACTCCAAGTCATAGCTTAACGCCTGAATAAAGCCAAGAGATAGCCCAAGTCGTAGCTTAACTTCCTAATAAAGCCAAGAGATAGCCTAAGTCGTAGCTTAACTTCCTAATAAAGCCAAGAGATAGCGCAAGTCATGGCTTAACGCCTAACTTAAGCCAAGAGATGGTCCAAGTCGTAGCTTAACTTTCTAATAAAGCCAAGAGATAGCCCAAGTCGTAGCTTAACTCCAACTTAAGCCAAGAGATTCCCAACATCGACATCTCCAAAATCATCAACAGCTCCAATTTATCCAATATCCACAACCCCCACATATCCACAACCCCCACATATCCCACAACACTCGCACACCAACACATTAAACAATGAAAAAATCCCAATCGTCCTCACGATTGGGATTTCTATTCTATCTAACCTAAAGCGACGTCTAGTATCATCATTATTGTGAATCCACCCATTAATCCTAATGTTGCTAAGTCAGTGTTATTACCTGACTGTGATTCGGGGATGAGTTCTTCTACAACGACAAATATCATTGCGCCGGCTGCGAATGCTAATGCATATGGTAATACTGGTGTTGCAATGACAACTAGTAATGCACCTAACATTGCGAATACAGGTTCTACTAAAGCGGAAGCTTGACCATAGTTAAATGACTTCCATCTTGATAAACCTGATGCACGGATTGGCATCGAGAGTGCTGCGCCTTCTGGAATGTTTTGTATACCGATACCGATTGCTAATCCAAGTGCGCCTAATAATGTTGCGCCTTCATTTCCAGTTGCAACACCTCCGAAAGCAACACCGATAGCCATACCTTCTGGAATGTTATGCAATGTGATTGCTAAAAACAGCAAAGTGTTTTTTCCTAATTTAGTATCTGGTCCTTCTACTCGCTGACTTTTATCAACTGCATTTTGGTGTGCGTGAGGTATGACAAAGTCTAATAGTCTAATAAACAATCCGCCTAAAAGAAAGCCGATTGCTGCTGGTAACCAAGGCATTGCTGAATGTGAACTTTGTTCTATAGAAGGTTGTAATAAAGACCAAAAACTAGCTGCAATCATGACACCTGCAGCAAATCCTTGCATTGTATTGATAACTTTTGTGTCTATATTTTTGAACAAGTAAACGAACGATGCACCGAATGCTGTTAACAGCCATGTGATGATACCTGCGAATAATGCTTGCAAGTATGGTGGTAGTTCTGTAAAAATCTGTTGCATAGTTTTTGCTCCTTCATATCTTTTGTGTGAAAAAAAGTGTATAATATATTAATTGAAAACTGAGAATACTAAAGGATGTTAATTCATGGAAGCATATAAAATTGAAAAACTTAATAAGCAATATGGTGACAAAATTATTTTTGATGATTTAGATTTATCCATTTCTTACAAAGAACGCATTGGTTTAGTTGGAATCAATGGAACAGGGAAAAGTACTTTGCTTAAAGTTATTGCAAATATTGATGATGATTATGATGCGAAGACATCTTATCCTAACCAATATCAAATTGCATATGCAAGCCAAAAGCCTGAACTTGATGAATCTTTAACTGTAATCGATGAAGTATTAAATAACGAAACTGAAATGACGAAAGTGATTTCTAAATATGAAAATGCTTTAAATCAATATCAACAGACTGGTGAATCTAAAGATTTAGATCTTATGATGAAATATCAATCTGATATGGATAGATTAAATGCATGGGATTACAGTGCAGACGTTAAAACTATTCTATCAAAACTAGGTATAAATGACTATCTTAAAAAAATAGCTACATTAAGTGGTGGACAGAAAAAAAGAGTTGCACTAGCAAAAGAATTAATACGTAAACCAGATTTATTATTATTAGATGAACCGACAAACCATTTAGACATTGAAGGAATTGAATGGCTTGTTAACTATATTAAACAATATCCCCATACAATCATGTTTGTTACACATGATCGTCATTTCTTAAATCAAGTTTCTACAAGAATTGTTGAACTTTCAAATGGTAAACTCACAAGTTATCCAGGTAATTATGAAGCGTATATTGAAGCAAGAGCTGAAAAAGAAGAAATTGAAGCACAACAACATGTTAAAAAGAAAGCGCTGTATAAACAAGAATTGCATTGGATGAGACAAGGTGCTAAAGCTAGATCAACGAAACAACAAGCGAGAATTCAAAGGTTTAATACGTTAGAAGAAGATTTATCAAATAGAAAAACACAAGGTGAAGCAAGTTTAAATTTAGCCCATTCACGCCTTGGTAAACAAGTATTTGAGTTAGACGATATTTCTAAATCTGTTGGAGATAGAAAGTTATTTGAACACTTTACAACGATTATTCAAAAAGGCGATAGAATTGGTATTGTTGGAGAAAACGGTGCAGGTAAAACAACATTACTCAATATTATTAGTGGGTTAGATCAAACTTTTGAAGGTAATCTCATTACTGGTCAAACTGTAAAAATTGCTTATTTTAAACAGCAAGATGAAAGTTTAACTTCAGATAAGAGAATGATTGATTATCTAAGAGAAGAAAGTGAGGTTGCTAAAGAAAAAGATGGCACAGTTGTATCTGTTACGCAGTTGTTAGAAAGATTTCTATTCCCAAGTCAAACGCATGGCACTCAAATTAATAAATTATCAGGTGGAGAACAAAAACGTTTATATTTATTAAAACTATTAGTTCACGAACCAAATGTATTAATTCTTGATGAGCCAACAAACGATTTAGATACTGAAACTTTAACAATATTAGAAGCTTATATTAATGAGTTCGGTGGAACAGTTATAACGGTAAGTCACGATAGATACTTCTTAAATAAAGTGGCCAATAAATATTGGTATATCCATGATCAACAAATCGAACCTATGCTAGGTACATTTGAAGACTATTTAGAATATAAAAGAGAGCTTGAGAAAAAAGCAACACAACAACATAAAGAAGTTCAAAAAACAGAAACGAAACCTAAGACTTCTGCTAGATTATCGTTCAAAGAAAAGCGTGAACTAGAACAACTCGAGAAAAATATCGAATATATAGAAACAAGATTAGAAGAAATTGACCAAGAAATGGTTGAACATGCTACAAATTATGAAAAATTAAATGAACTCGCAAATGAAAAGACATCAATTGAAACGCAATATGAAGAAGATTATATGCGTTGGTCATCCTTATCAGACAGATTATAAGCGTATAGAGGTGTATATATAGATGCAAAATATTTTAAAAGAGTATTTCGGATATCAACAATTTAGAGATGGACAGAAAGAAATTATTGATAAAGTTATTGATCATCGTCCCACTTTAGGTGTTATGCCAACAGGTGGCGGTAAATCGATTTGTTATCAAGTACCAGGTCTATATTTAGATGGATTAACGATTGTGATTAGTCCATTGATTTCATTAATGAAAGACCAAGTTGATAGCTTGAGATCGATGGGTATCAAAGCTGAATTTTTAAACAGTACTTTAACAGCCAAAGAGAAAAAAAGAGTAGAGAATGAACTTGTCTCAGGACAGTTGAAATTTCTATATATTGCACCTGAAAGATTTAATCAACCACAGTTTATACAAATGTTGAACAAATGTAATGTACAGCTCATCGCATTTGATGAAGCACATTGTATTTCGAAGTGGGGACATGATTTTAGACCAAGTTATCAAGAAGTGATCACACATGTTATGAGCTTGCCTCATCATTTTAGATTGGTGGCATTAACAGCAACAGCTACTAAAGAAGTACAAGAAGATATTTCTCAAAAATTAGGAATTGCTGAAAGTGATATTGTTGAAACGTCTATTAAACGTGAGAACTTAACGTTTAAAGTGAACAATACATATCAGAGACTTAATTTTGTTAAAGATTATGTGAAGAAAAATATTCATCAATCAGGAATTATTTATTGTTCTACTAGAAAACAAGTTGAACAATTAAGTGAAACATTTGATGATTTAGAAATTAAAAATGTGATGTATCATGCAGGATTACCAAAAGATGAAAGAGAACGTGCACAACGTAAATTCATTGAAGATGATATCAAATTAGCAATTGCAACAAATGCTTTTGGTATGGGGATTGATAAATCAAACGTTAGATTCGTGATTCATTATAATATGCCTCAAGATATCGAATCATATTATCAAGAGGCTGGTCGTGCTGGTCGTGATCAGTTAGACAGTGAATGTATCTTATTATTCTCAGACCGTGATATAGACCTTCAAAAATTCTTCATTTCTTCAAGTTCGGCAGACGATGAATACAAAGAAAAGCAAGGCGAAAAGCTTCGACAAATGATTCAATATACGAAGACGACTAAATGTTTAGAAGCGATGATGATTCATTACTTTAATCCTGATGAAAAATTAGAAGAGTGTGGCAGATGTTCTAGTTGTTTACAATCAGAAAAATCCTATAACATGACAACTGAAGCACAAAAAATATTAAGTTGTATCGCAAGGTTAAAACAAAAAGAAAAACGTAATATGATTATTCAAGTATTAAGAGGGGAACAAACACCTCAAATAACATCTTTAGGATATGATGAACTCAGTACTTATGGCATTTTAAAAGATTATACGACGAATGAATGTCATCATTTACTAGATGAATTGCGTTATAAAGGCTATTTAAATGAACATAAAGAAATATTAAGTGTTGACCAAGATGCAATGGATGTATTGCGTGGAAAAGTTGAAATTATGACAACGCCATTTAAATCTAAGCCGAAAGAAATAGTTGATATCCAAACGATTACAGATGTTGATAGATCTTTATTTGATCGATTAATAGAAGTTAGAAAAGATTTAAGTAAAGAATTAGAAGTTTCACCACTTTCTATATTTTCTGACCAAATTTTAGAGCAATTTGCTAAACGATTACCTGAATCTAAAAAAGAAATGATTTTAATAGACGGTATTGGAAGTTATAAATTGAAACACTATTGTCCGATATTTATTGAAACCATTAAAAATTATAAACAACCCATTTAAGAAGAATAGGCATTTTATTGTGAAATTAGGGTAAATAATATAGAAGAAATTCTAGCACTGATAAAAAAGAGGAATGTGGTGTCTATTAATGATTAAGTTTGAAGCTGTTTCAAAGATATACGGGGATAAGAAAGCAGTAGATAATGTAAGTTTTAATATTAATGAAGGTGAATTTTTTGTACTTATAGGACCTTCTGGGTGCGGAAAGACTACAACACTTAAAATGATCAACAGGTTAATACCTTTATCAGAAGGATTTATATATTTTAACGATAAACCAATAAGTGATTATGATGTTGCGGAGATGCGATGGGATATTGGGTATGTTCTTCAACAAATCGCACTTTTCCCGCATATGACGATTAAAGAAAATATTGCGCAAGTACCAGAGATGAAGAAATGGAAAAAGAAAGATATTGCAAATAGAGTAGATGAATTACTTACTATGGTTGGTTTAGATCCTGAAACATATCGGGATAGATATCCAAGTGAGCTATCTGGAGGACAACAACAACGTATTGGCGTTATTCGAGCACTTGCTTCCGATCCGCCAGTTGTCTTAATGGATGAACCATTTAGTGCACTAGATCCAATTAGTAGAAAGAATCTACAAGATGATTTACTTGAACTTCAATCGCAAATTAAAAAAACAATCGTCTTTGTAACGCATGATATTGAAGAAGCCATGAAAATGGGAGACCGTATTTGCTTATTGAACCAAGGACATGTGGAGCAAATTGGAACGACAGAAGACTTTATTCATCGCCCTAAGAATGATTTCGTAAAATCATTTATTGGTAATGTGGATGCGCATGTATTGAAACAAGTGAAGTTAGGTGATATTGCGCAACCAATTTCAGAAGTAAATACGCAATCTATTGATCAATATCCTAAAGTATCACCAGATCAAACGATTGACGATATATATGGATTATTAGCAGAACACGAAGCGATTGTGATGGATTCAGAAAATGCAGCACCAAGCCATATTGTGACAAGACAATATGTGTTTAGTTATTTAGCAGAAAAGAATAGAGGTGTTTCTTCATGAATGCCTTAATCGAAACACTTTCAAGCCGTAAAGGGCAACTTTTAGAAACGTTAATTGAACATATTCAATTATCATTTATTGCACTTTTAATCGCAGTCGTAATCGCAGTTCCGTTAGGTATATTGCTGACAAAGACTAAAAAGCTAGCCGAAGTTATTATTAACATTGCAGCTGTATTACAAACAATACCATCTCTTGCTTTACTAGGTTTAATGATTCCGTTATTTGGTATAGGGCGTATACCGGCAATTATTGCACTTGTTATATACGCGTTATTACCGATATTAAGGAATACATATACCGGTATTAAAGAAGTAGACCCTTCATTGATTGAAGCGGCACGTGGTATAGGTATGAAGACTGGTAGAAGATTGTCTAAAGTTGAGTTACCACTTGCAATGCCAGTTATGATGGCTGGTATTCGAACAGCTATGGTATTAATTATTGGTACAGCAACATTAGCGGCTTTAATAGGTGCTGGTGGTCTAGGGGATTTAATATTATTAGGTATTGATCGAAATAATACATCTCTTATATTACTAGGCGCAATTCCTGCAGCTATTTTAGCAATTTTCTTTGATGTATTTTTAAGAATTTTAGAAAGAATTTCATACAAAAAATCTTTAATTATACTTGGAACAATATTAGTCATATTCTTATTATCTGTGACGATACCTTTATTTGCTCAAAAAGGTGATAAAATTACTTTAGCAGGTAAGTTAGGATCTGAACCAGAAGTTATCACTAATATGTATAAGATTTTAATTGAAGAAGAAACTGACAACACTGTTGAAGTTAAAGCAGGTATGGGTAAGACTTCCTTCCTATTTAATGCATTAAAGTCTGACGAAATAGATGGATATTTAGAATTCACAGGTACAGTTCTAGGTGAGTTAACGAAAGAAACACCTAAATCAACAACTGAGAAAGAAGTATATAATCAAGCTAATAATAGCCTTGATAAAAAGTTTGATATGCAATTACTTGAACCGATGAAATATAATAATACGTATGCTTTAGCAGTTAAAAAAGAATATGCTGAAAAGCATAATATTAAAACTATTTCAGATTTAAGTAAGGTTGAAGATGAAATACGACCTGGTTTCACTTTAGAGTTTAATGACCGTGAAGATGGTTACAAAGGTATTCAAAAGAAATATGATTTAAACTTTAAAGATGTTAAAACAATGGAACCTAAATTAAGATATCAAGCGCTTGAAAGTAATGATATTGATTTAATCGATGCATATTCAACAGATGCAGAGCTTAAAGAATATGGCATGGTTGTCTTAGAAGATGACAAAAAATTATTCCCACCATACCAAGGTGCACCACTTATGAAAAAAGAAACAATTAAAGAGCATCCAGATGTGGTGAAAGCTATGAATAAATTAAAAGGCAAAATATCTGATGAAGAAATGCAAGAAATGAATTATAGAGTTACAATCAAGGATGAAGATGCTTATCAAGTCGCGAAAGAATATTTACAGAAGAATGACTTGATTGATTAAATACCATTGATTTATGAAAATGATTAGGTCTATAATACTAATAAATTAACAAACGGTAAATTTCGATTTACCGTTTTTATATTTCAACTTGGAGGTCTAAAAATGAAGCAACAATTAAGTGAATTACAAGCATACCAACCGGGGTTATCTCCGAGACAATTAAAAGAAAAGTACGGCATAGATGGAGACATGGTCAAACTTGCTTCAAATGAGAATTTGTATGGTCCTTCACCAAATGTTAAAGAAGCAATCAAAGCTAATTTAGACGAATTATTCTACTATCCAGAAGTGAAACAATTTGAAGTGAAAGAAACATTAAGTACATTTCTCAATGTGAAGAAAGAACAAATATTCTTTGGCTCAGGTTTAGATGAAGTGATTATGATTATTTCAAGAGCAGTTCTTGAAAAAGATGATGAAATCTTAACGAGTGACATGACATTTGGACAGTATAGACATCATGCTATTATTGAAAGTGCCCAAGTTAAAACAACACCAATTAAAGATGGATATTTTGATTTAGATGCAATGTATGAACAAATTACAGATAAAACGAAACTGATTTGGATTTGTAATCCGAATAACCCAACAGGTACATATTTGCCTCATGATGCTATAGAAGCATTTATTCAAAAAGTACCAGATGATATTATCGTTTTAATAGATGAAGCATATATAGAATTTGCTGTTGCTGAAGACATGCCAAATAGTTTAGAATTACTTTCAAAATATAATCAAGTCGTTGTCTTACGTACTCTTTCTAAAGCGTATGGATTAGCAGCACAACGTATTGGTTATGCAATCGCTAATGAATCATTATTAGACCAATTAGATATTGTCAGATTACCATTCAATGTAACGTCACTTTCAGCTGTTGCAGCAGATGCCGCAATTAAAGATCAAGCTTACTTAAAAGACATTACAACAAAGAATCGTCATGAAATTGAAAAATTCTTAAATGCATCTTTTAAAGAACATATTTATGATAGCCAAACGAACTTTATATACGTTAATACAAACGAACCTCAAGTATTATATGATTATTTAATAAAAGAAGGCTTTATTACGAGACCATTCCCAAATGGTGTACGTATTACGATGGGCTTTAGTGAACATAACGATAAGATGATACAAGTATTAGAAGAATTCTTTAAAACACACAGTTCGTAATAAAGGAAAGGCAGTACGTTCTTTGGTATACTAGTAGACATTGATATATAAAGGAGAAGGTATAATGACGAAGCAAACAATTGGTATCGATATGGATGAAGTGCTAGCTGACACAATAAAAAAACTTTTAAGACGTTACAATGAAGAAACTTCTTCTAATGTTACTATGGAAGAACTTAAAGGTACTAAAATCCGTAATATGATGCCTGAACATCAAGGTATTTTGACAAGTATTTTAAGAGAAGATGGATTTTTTAGAGACTTAGAAGTATTTCCAGACGCTGTAGAAGTTGTACAGAAGTTAAATGAATACTATGACGTTTATATTGTTACAGCAGCGATGGACGTACCAACATCATTTGCTGATAAATACGCTTGGCTAAGAGAACATATGCCATTCTTAGACCCTCAACACTTTGTATTTTGTGGAGATAAAGGTATCGTCAATACAGATTATTTAATTGATGATAATCCTAAACAACTTGAAAGCTTCAATAATCATTCAATTATGTATGCAGCAGATCATAATATTGATATTGATAAATGGCCAAAAGTTCAAAACTGGAAAGAAGTAGAAGCATATTTCTTAGGTGAAAACGGGGAATATAATAAACAACAAGAATCTTTATCAGAATCATATAAATAAAGTAAAAGACATCAGCTTGGGAAGCTGATGTCTTTTACTTTAATGTATGCCTTGCATAAGTTTTTTAATTTTTGGCGTCATTGATAATACAATAAGTGAAACCACAATAGCGATTGCGCCGATTAAGCCAAAGTAGTTCTGTTGTCCTAACGGTTCAATCAATTTAACTAATTGTCCGTTAATACCTTGTGCTGTTGCATTTGTTAAGAACCAAAGACTAAGCATTTGTGCTGAAAAGGCTTTTGGTGCAAGTTTAACTGAAACACTTGATCCAGTAGGTGATAAACATAATTCCCCAATAACACATAGGAAGAAGCTGAGTACTAACCAAATTGGATTCATCAGTTCTGCTTGTTGCATCATCATTGCAATCATCATAGCAATAAATGAAATACCAGCAAACGCTAAACCAATTACAAATTTAAGTGGTGTAGAAGGATTGTATTTACCTAATTTTTGCCACAAGAATGAAATAACTGGTGCAAATAAAACAATGAAGATTGGGTTGATAGATTGGAACCAACCTGCTGGTATCACGAAATTAATACCATATGCATTTAAATCTAATTGGGTATGTTCTTGCGCGAATACACCAAGTACGTTTGATCCTTGTTCTTGAATGCTCCAGAATAAAACAGAAGCTAAGAACAATGGTACATACGCAAGTAATCTTGATTTTTCTGTTTGATCTATATCAGGGCTTCTATACATAATTGTCCAGTAAACAAATGGTATAACGATACCGATAATTAAAACAATTAAACTGATTGAATTAAATGTAAGATGACCTGTTAAATATAAAATAGCTAAAAGAATAACAATACCGATTGCACTATATGTAAACATTTTAGCGTATTTAACTTTTTCTTTATGATTGAGTGGGTTAGAAGGATGATTTTCAACTTCCCCAAGACTTCTTTTTTGGAATAGAATGTATGCTACTAAAGCTAAAAGCATACCGAAAGCTGCGATTGAGAATCCTTGGTGGAAACCAACGCTTACACGTACTTTGTCGATAATAAGTGGTGATAATAAAGCACCCATATTAACTGACATATAAAAGATAACAAACCCTGCATCTAATCTATTATCATTCTTATGATATAAACCACCCACAACATTTGAAATGTTTGGTTTCATAAGTCCCGAACCTACAATGATTAATATCATAGAAATAAGAAATGCACCTAAACCAAATGGTAAAGATAATACTAAGTGACCTAGCATAATAAGTACTGCACCGTACATTAATGATCTACGAGAGCCGAGTAATCTATCCGCTACCCAACCACCTAATATACCTGTCATAAATATTAATGAACCATACATGGCCATAATTTGTTGAGCTGTAACTTTATCTAAACCTAGTCCGCCTTGGCTGACAGTAAAGTATAAATAATACAGTAAAATTGCACGCATTCCATAATAACTAAAACGTTCCCAAAATTCTACAAAGAACAATATACCTAAGCCGCGAGGATGTCCAAAAAATCCATATTGAGGGACAGTTTCAACCATTTCCTCTCGCGTCATTTTGCCCATAAAAAATCGCTTCCTTTCTAAACTTCCCCCGATTGTCAGGTAAGTTTAAAGAACATTTTAACCCTATATGTTAGTAAATTCAATAAAATTTTAATAAGTTCTAATATTGTGAATATTCTAAAATAATTAATATATCATTAATAAGTATTTTTACACATATTAGTTGATTGTGTAACAGATACAGGGAGGGGGAGGATTTATGTATGGAATCTTGGTGATGTCGTTAGGGACAGAATTCCGAGAAATGTCCGTAAGAGAGGTTGTTAGGGACAGAATTCCGAGAAATGTCCGTAAGAGGCGTTGTTAGGGACATAATTCTGAGAAATGTCCGTAAGAGAGGGTGTTAGGGACATAATTCTGAGAAATGTCTGTAAGAGAGGTTGTTAGGGACAGAATTCTGAGAAATGTCCATAAGAGGTATTGTTAGGGACAGAATTCTGAGAAATGTCCGAAAGAGGCGTTGTTAGGGACAGAATTCTGAGAAATGTCCGAAAGAGGTGGTGTTAAGGACAGAATTCTGAGAAATGTCCGTAAGAGATGCTGTTAGGGACAGAATTCTGAGAAATGTCCGTAAGAGAGCGTCCACCTAATTACCAGAATTCGAAATAGTGGAAGTTAGAGCATTCTAATTACCAGAATTCGAAATAGTGGAAGTTAGAGCAATCTAATTACCAGAATTCGAAATAGTGGAAGTTAGAGCATTCTAATTACCAGAATTCAGAAAAATGGAAGTTAGAGTATTCTAATTACCACAATTCGAAATAATGGAAGTTAGCCGATTCTAACTACCACAATTCAGAATAATGGAAGTTACAGCATTCTAACTGCCACAATTCGAAATAATGGAAGTTAGCGGATTCTAATTACCACAATTCAGAATAATGGAAGTTACAGAATTCTAACTCCCACCAATCAAAACTTTCTTAATACTAAAAAAGGCAAGGACAACTTTTGTTGTCCTTACCTCGTAATTGGCTAGTTCTTATTTTACGCCGGCCATTAATGTTTTAATTTTTGGACTTGCTACAAGTAAGATGATTGAAATGATGATAGCGAATATACCTGAGTATAAGAAATAATCATTTGAACTAATACTTGTATAAATTTTTACCATTTGAGCATTCAAACCTTGAGCCATAGCGTTTGATAAGAACCAAACACTCATCATTTGAGCTGTGAATGCTTTTGGTGCTAATTTAGTCGTTGTTGATAATGCGATTGGTGAAATACAAAGTTCACCTAATGTTACTAATAAGAAACTTGCAAATAACCAAACTGGGTTAATTAATGTTGATGTATCTGATAATGGAACGACCATAATAATATATGAAAGTCCTGCTAAGAATACACCTATTGCAAATTTATAAACAGTAGGTGGGTTGAATTTACCTAATTTAACCCATAATACTGAGAACACTGGTGCTAAAATAATAATGAAGAATGGGTTAAGTGATTGGAACCAAGCTGCTGGTATATTAAAATCAATTGCGCCACCTGTTAATTTAGCCATGCTTAATTGTGTCTTAGTATCTGCAAATTGTGCTAATACTGTAGAACCTTGCTCTTGAATCATCCAGAATGCTACTGCTGCAATGAATAATGGTATATATGCATATACACGTGTACGTTCATAATCTTCCGTCTTTTTACTTAATGAAATTTTTACGAAATAGTAAATTGGTAGAGCAACACCAAGTATTGAAATAAAGTTTGCGAAATTAGGCAATGTTAATTGTCCGAATAGACTTAGGATGAAACAAACAATTGCGATAATTACGACAGTGATACCAACAATTTTGATCATTTTTTTCTTTTCAGAAGATGATAATGGATCGGGTACTTCGATACCAGCTAAACCTAAATATTTCTTGTTTGTGATGAAATAAATGATTAAACCGATGAACATACCAACTGCTGCTACTGCAAAACCAGCATGGAAGCCTACGTTTACTTGTAACCAACCGATTAATAATGGTGAAATTAAAGCACCTAAGTTGATTGACATGTAGAAAATAGTAAATGCTGAATCCATTCTTGGGTCATTCTTTTCATATAATAAACCTACTGTAGAAGAAATGTTTGGTTTCAATAATCCTGTACCAATAATTAAGAATAATAGCGCGATTAATAGCAATGTAAAATTATTTGGTAGTGATAATAAGATGTGACCAATCATGATGAGTATTCCACCGTAGAATAATGCATGACGTGTACCAGTAATTCTATCAGCAATCCATCCACCGATAACACCACTCATATAAACAAGTGCACCGTAGATTGAGACGATTTGAAGTGCTAAACCTTGATCAATACCAAAGCCGCCTTTTGCTACTGAATAGTAAATGTAGTAGGCAAGAATAGCTTTCATTCCATAATAACTAAATCTTTCCCAGAATTCGGTAAGAAATAATGTAGCCAAGCCTTTAGGATGACCAAAGAAACCTGTACGTGGTGTACTTTGGATAATTTCCTCTTTAGTATAATGTTTGTTACCCATTTTTTACTTCCCCTCATAATAAACTGTATTCAATTTTATAGATGTACTTAAAATTAGCACATGTTAAATTGTAATGCTTTCGCAAAATAAACACAAGGTAAAGATTAACAATATTCTTACAATAATGACTATTAAAAATAATAGCGTCAATAGTGGCAAGGCTTAAAATAAATGTGAACAAATTTTTAAATTTGTAAGCGTTTTCTTAATTGGTGAGTAATATGTTTTGAAATGTGAAATTTATGTATATTAAAAGCCGAGTCATGTTGAATATGACTCGGCTATATATATTGAATTATTATCTGTTGTCTATATTTTCAGGATATAAATCGTGGTTCATCATACGATACTCTGCCATTTTTTCGTATTTAGAACCTGGTCTTCCATAGTTTGTATAAGGGTCTATAGAAATACCTCCGCGTGGCGTGAATTTACCTAAAACTTCTATATAATGGGGATCCATTAATTCTATTAAATCATTCATAATAACGTTCATACAATCTTCGTGAAAATCACCATGGTTTCTAAAACTGAATAAGTATAATTTTAATGATTTAGATTCTACCATTTTGACGTTTGGTATATATGAAATATAAATTGTCGCAAAATCAGGTTGTCCAGTGATAGGACATAAAGAAGTGAATTCTGGACAATTGAATTTTACAAAGTAATCTCTACCTTGATGTTTATTGTCGAACACTTCTAATACTTCAGGTTTGTATTGATCATGATATTGATTGTTTTGATTCCCTAATAACGTAATATCTTTTAATTCGTCTTTGTTTCTTCCCTCTGACATTATGATTCTCCTTTATTAATTGCTTCTTTAGGTTTAGGATTTCTTTGGGCTTTCTTGAACATGTAATAGCCTGCTAAGAATATAATAATGTATCCTAGATAACTGAGTAAATCTGGTATTTCTTTAAATAAGATGAAACCAAGTATGGCACTGAATATGACAGATGCGTATACAAATATTGAAATATCTTTTGCTGCTGCGAAACTATAGGCAATTGTTATACCGAATTGACCAACTGTTGCAAAGACACCTGATAACAATAATATGATGACTTGTGAAAGTGTCATTGGTTCAAATGTAAAGATGACAAATGGAATTAATGCGACCGTAGAAAAGAATGAAAAGTAAAATACTGTTGTATATGATTTTTCACGTTGTCCTAAAGGTCGTAGGGCAGTATATGCACCTGCAGCAAAAATTCCAGATAATAAACCGATAATTGCTGGCATCATATCTGAATCAAATGTAGGCTTAATTATAAACAATGCACCAAGAATCGCTACAATCATTGCAATTACTTGATATTTGCGTGCTTTTTCATTTAAAAATATCGCGCAAAGTAGTATAGTCCAGAATGGGTTTAATTTCATTAACATATCCGCATCACTTAAAACCATGTGATCAATCGCATAAATATTGAGTAATACACCAATAAGTCCAAGTGTAGAGCGTAAAATGAGTAACGGTTGATTTTCTAATTTACCGAAAAATGGTGCTCTATACTTCATGACAAAGTAAATCGGTACAATCATTGCGATGAGATTTCTGAAAAGTGATTTTTGAAAAACTGGTAAGTCACCAGATAATCTGAAGAATACTGCCATTAAACTAAAACCAATCGAAGAAATGAGTATTGCAATTATTCCTTTTACTGTGGAATTCATGTAAACACCTTCTATTTTTTATCAATGAACATATATTATCATAATTCACTTTAAAAAGTATATGACTTGTTCGGTGATTGTTTTCGACAAATAAATTTTTATGAAAGCAATTTTCAAATGTTGATATAGCAACGCTTAGTCGAAACAAGGAGAAAGTCAACCCTATTTTTTTAAAATTTTTAAGGTATTATAAGTGTTATGAATCATTTAAAGTGCTATAATGAATCACATAATATAGTATGTGCTTATAAAACGTAACACTATATCTTGTGTTTTGTGCATTTGAAATAAAAATGAATAAAGTGTTCATTTTTTTGTATTTTTTATTTCATTTATACAGTTGAATAAGCATTTACATGTGGTAGGTGAAAGTTTATGAAGATAATTTATTACTCTTTAACTGGTAATGTACGACGGTTCATACAGAGAGCAGGATTGTCTGACACAATGGCTCTCACTGAGGCAAACAAGACAAATGAAATAAATGAACCATTTATAATGGTTACAGGTACAATTGGATTTGGCCAAGTACCTGATACTGTACAAGATTTTTTGAAAGTGAATCATCATAATCTTAAAGCAGTAGCAGGTAGTGGAAATAGAAATTGGGGACAGAATTTCGCGAAAGCTAGTGAAGAAATCGCGAATCAATATCATGTCCCTTTATTGATGAAATTTGAGTTACACGGTAACCAAGCTATAGCAGATGAATTTAAGGAAAAGGTGGTTAATCTCTATGAAAATGATAAACAAGCAAAAGAAAAATCATATTGAATTAAACAATAAAGTAACAAAGAGAAGAGAAGACGGCTTTTTCGATATTGAAAAAGATCAAGAAGCATTAGAAGTATATTTAGAAGAAATTGCAGAAAAAACAATTCAATTCAATGATCCTATTGAACGCTTACACTTTTTAGTTGAACAAGACTTTTATTATGACTTATTTAAAGAATATAGTGAGGCATCATTAAAAGAGATTAACCAGTTTGCAGATTCAATTCCTTTTCAATTTGCAAGTTACATGTCAGCTAGTAAGTTCTTCAAAGATTACGCTTTGAAGACTAATGATAAATCAGAATACCTTGAAACATATAAAGAACACGTTATTATTGTTTCTTTATATTTAGCTAAAGGTAATGTTGAACAAGCTAAACAATTTGTTGAAGGTATGATTGAACAACGTATTCAACCTGCAACACCAACTTTCTTAAATGCTGGTAGAGCTAGACGTGGGGAGTTAGTAAGTTGTTTCCTATTAGAAGTAGATGATAGCTTAAATTCAATTAACTTTATTGATTCAACAGCTAAACAATTGAGTAAAATTGGTGGCGGTGTAGCAATCAACTTATCTAAATTACGTGCACGTGGTGAAGCTATTAAAGGCATTAAAGGTGTCGCTAAAGGGGTATTACCAGTTGCTAAATCACTTGAAGGTGGCTTTAGTTATGCTGATCAACTTGGCCAAAGACCTGGTGCGGGTGCAGTATACTTAAACATCTTCCATTATGATGTATTAGAATTCTTAGATACTAAAAAAGTGAACGCAGATGAAGATATTAGATTATCTACTATTTCTACTGGTTTAATCGTTCCATCTAAATTCTTTGATTTAGCTAAAGAAGGTAAAGATTTCTATATGTTTGCACCACATACTGTTGAACGTGAATATGGTGTGACACTAGATGATATTAATCTTGATGAATATTATGATGAGCTAGTTGCAAATCCTAATATCATAAAAAAAGCTAAAGATGCACGTGATATGTTAAATACAATTGCTCAAACGCAATTACAATCAGGTTATCCTTATTTGATGTTTAAAGATAATGCGAATAAAGTACATCCTAACTCTAATATCGGACAAATCAAAATGAGTAACTTATGTACAGAAATATTCCAATTACAAGAAACGTCAATTATTAACGATTATGGAACTGAAGATGAAATCAAACGTGATATTTCTTGTAACTTAGGTTCATTAAATATTGTAAACGTGATGGAATCTAAGAAATTCCGTGATTCTGTACATATTGGTATGGATGCTTTAACAGTTGTATCTGATGATACAGATATTAAAAATGCACCAGGTGTAAGAAAAGCAAACAATGAGTTACATTCTGTAGGTTTAGGTGTTATGAACTTACACGGTTTCTTAGCTAAAAACAAAATTGGTTATGAATCAGAGCAAGCTAAAGACTTCGCAAATGTCTTCTTCATGATGATGAACTACTATTCTATTGAACGTTCAATGGAAATTGCGAAAGAAAGACAAGAAACATATGTAGATTTCGACAAATCTGATTACGCTTCAGGTAAATACTTTGAAAAATATATCCAACAAGATATTAAACCTGAATACGATAATGTTGCGGCATTATTTGAAGGTTTCGATATTCCAACTACAGAAGATTGGAAAGCATTAGCAGAAGCTGTTAAAGAACATGGTTTATACCATGCATATAGACTTGCTATTGCACCAACACAAAGTATTTCATATGTACAAAATGCGACAAGTTCTGTTATGCCAATTGTTGACCAAATTGAAAGAAGAACATATGGTAATGCAGAAACATTTTACCCAATGCCATTCTTATCACCTGAAACAATGTGGTATTACAAATCAGCATTTAATACAGATCAAATGAAATTAATTGATTTAATTGCAACGATTCAAGAGCATGTAGACCAAGGTATTTCTACAATTTTATATGTAAATTCAGAGATTTCAACACGTGAACTTTCAAGATTATACGTATATGCTCACCATAAAGGCTTAAAATCACTTTACTATACACGAAATAAATTATTAAGCGTTGAAGAATGTACAAGTTGCGCAATCTAATCAATTTAATTAAGATAGGAGATCTAATATGAAGGCAGTAAATTGGAATACACAAGAAGATATGACGAATATGTTTTGGCGTCAAAACATCTCACAAATGTGGGTTGAGTCAGAATTTAAAGTATCTAAAGATATAGCAAGTTGGGAAACATTAACAGAACCTGAAAAAAATGCTTTTAAAAAGGCATTAGCTGGTCTTACTGGATTAGATACACATCAAGCTGATGATGGCATGCCTCTAATCATGATGCATACTAAAGACTTACGTAAAAAAGCAGTGTATTCATTTATGGGTATGATGGAACAAATACATGCGAAAAGTTATTCACATATATTCACGACATTATTACCATCTAGTGAAACAAATGAATTATTAGATAAGTGGGTTGTTGAAGAACCACACTTGAAATATAAATCAGAAATGATCGTAGGTAATTATCATAAATTATGGGGTAAAGAAGCTTCAATTTATGATCAATACATGGCAAGAGTATCAAGTGTGTTCTTAGAAACATTCTTATTCTACTCAGGTTTCTACTATCCATTATATTTAGCTGGACAAGGCCGTATGACAACTTCAGGAGAAATCATCCGTAAAATTTTACTAGATGAATCTATCCACGGTGTATTTACTGGACTAGATGCACAAAGTTTAAAAAATGAATTGTCACAAGACGAACAAATTAAAGCGGATAGAGAAATGTATCGTATGCTTGATTTACTCTATAAGAATGAATACGAATATACAAAAACATTATATGATGAAATAGGATTAACAAATGATGTTATGAACTACGTAACATATAATGCGAATAAAGCATTAGCTAATTTAGGATTTGAACCATATTACGAAGAAAAAGCGTTCAACCCAATTATTGAGAATGCATTAAATACAAGTACTAAAAACCATGACTTCTTCAGTGTTAAAGGTGACGGTTATGTACTAGCATTAAATGTAGAAGCACTTAAAGATGAAGACTTCATCTTTGATGAAAAGTAAAATATTAAGTAGTAGTCTAGGACATGTATCTTGTCCTAGGCTATTTTTTATGAGAAATCAAAAGTTAACATATTTTTCAATATTTATTGGAATTTATGTGATATTTATTGTTTATAATGAAGATAATATATTGAAAGGTGGGTTATATTCATGAAAAGAATATTACTAGGGGTATTAACTGTATTGGTCATTTCTGTGCTAGCAGCATGTGGAAATGACAAGAAAGAGGATGAGCATCATCATTCAGAACATAAGTCTTCTGATAAACCTCAAGCTTTGGAAGTTGCTTTAGATGTGCCTAAAGAAGCTAAAAGTGGTGAAGAAGTAGAGCTTTCTGCAAAAGTGACACTTGGTGATGAAAAAGTAAAAGATGCAGATGAAGTGATGTTTGAAATCGTTAAAGATGGGGATAAAAAATCTTCAGAAATGAAGAAAGTTAAAGAAAATAAAGATGGTGTGTATACTTTAAAATATAAATTTAAAGAAGCGGGTCAATACAATGTAACAAGTCATGTTACTGCTAGAGATCAACACACAATGCCAAACAAAGACATTAATATAAAATAATTATAAAAGAGTGATGGAATTTAATTCCATCACTCTTTTTTATAAATAGCATTGCATTTAGTCATATTCTTCATTACAATAGAGATAATGATAATCGTTATCAACTAAAGAGAAGTAGGGTGTGTCATGGGAAAGTTTTTAATGCGTTTAGATGTTTTGATTATATTATTAGTAATTGCAACGTTCTTCTCTATTTTTATAGGTGTTTCAGAAGTAAAACCTTTACATATATTAAATTTAACTGACGAACAGAAGAACATTTTAGTGTCGAGTAGAATTCCGAGAACAGTCAGTATTATTATCTCAGGGAGTTCATTAGCTATTTGTGGACTGATTATGCAACAGTTAACAAGAAATAAATTCGTTTCTCCAACAACTGCAGGGACAATGGATTGGGCGAGATTAGGTATATTAATTTCTCTTATCGCGTTTCCAGAAGCCAATATACTACTTAAATTATTATTTGCTACATTATTAAGCTTATTTGGAACAATGCTATTTATGCAAATTCTCCGTAGAATTCAATTTAAAGATGTTATTTTTATACCGTTAGTTGGTATCATGCTCGGAAACATTGTGTCGAGTTTTTCTTCTTTTGTTGCATTACGTACAAATGCTGTACAAAGTATTGGTAATTTTATGCAAGGTAATTTCTCAATTATTACAAGTGGTAGATATGAAATTCTTTACATTAGTATTCCGTTATTGATTTTAGCGTTTATATTTGCGAATCAATTTACGATTGCTGGTATGGGTAAAGATTTCAGTGTGAATTTAGGACTTAATTATCAAAAAGTCGTCAATATTGGACTTATCATTGCATCAATTATTACAGCACTTGTTGTTGTAACAGTTGGTATGATGCCATTCTTAGGATTAATTATTCCTAACTTAGTTTCAATATTCAGAGGAGATCATTTGAAAAATGCATTGCCGCATACAGCAGTATTTGGTGCATTGTTTGTGATGATTTGTGATGTTATTGGAAGATTAATTATATTCCCTTATGAAATTACAATTGGTTTAACAATAGGTGTTATTGGTAGTTTCATATTTATAGTATTGCTGATGAAAGGACGTTCTAGAAATGCTCAATAAATTAACCCCCGTACATAAATTAATCCTTTTATCTGTGTTAACGCTATTAATTGCAGCACTTTATTTACTTTATAACATTAATCCTAATATATTGGAGTATCAATTAACCGGACGTGTTAGAAAAGTTATCGCAATGTTATTAGTAGGTGGCAGTATTGCAGTTTCAACGGTAATTTTCCAAACAATCACGAATAATAGAATTTTAACACCATCCATAATTGGTTTAGATGCAGTCTATATGTTTATTAAAACGTCTTTAATATTTTTATTTGGTTCCACATCGACTGTCGTACTCAATAATCATCTTAACTTTTTAATTACATTGGTAGGTATGATTCTATTTAGTTTATTCTTATTCCAAATATTGTTTAGGTCTAAAGATCAAAATGTATTCTTCATATTACTATTAGGTATTGTTTTTGGAACATTCTTCTCAAGTTTATCTAGTTTTATTGAAATGATGATAGATCCTGAAGAATTCTTATCAATACAAAGTGCAATGTTCGCAAGCTTTGGTGCAATAAATGAAGGTTTACTTACGATATCAGGCATTGTTTTATTAATTATGATATTCATTGCTTTTAAGATAAAGAACTACTTAGATGTATTGTCATTAGGGCGAGATCAAGCTATTAACCTCGGTGTTAATTATACAAATGTAACGAGATGGTTGATGGTTATGGTTGCACTACTTGTTACAATTTCAACAGCACTCGTTGGCCCCATTACATTTTTAGGTCTACTTGTCGTGAATTTAGCACATGAATTCATCAAAGAATTCGAACATAAATACATATTACCGGCTTCAATACTCATCAGTTGGATCAGCTTATTTTTAGGTCAATGGGTCGTGGAGCACGTGTTTGAAGGTAATACAGAAATCAGCATCATGATTAACTTTATAGGTGGCATTTACTTTATATTCTTAATTTTAAAGGAGCGTAATGTAGCATGATTAAAGTCGAAGGATTAACAAAAGCTTATCATCATCATAAAGTTGTTGATGAAGTAGATATAGAAATTGAAAAAGGGAAAATCACATCATTCATTGGTCCAAACGGGGCAGGTAAAAGTACGGTCTTAGCTATGGTTAGCCGCTTAATCGATAAAGATAACGGTAAAATTACGATAGACGATCAAGATATCGCTTCAATGAAAAGTAATGAGCTTGCTAAGAAGCTAGCAATTTTAAAACAAGCTAATCATACAGAACTTAAGATTTCAGTAAGACAACTTGTGAGTTTCGGAAGATTTCCATATTCAAAAGGTAAATTAAAAAAAGACGATCAAGATATGATTGATAAAGCGCTAGATTATTTAGGACTCACTGAAATTCAAGATAAATACTTAAGTGAGCTATCAGGCGGTCAAAGACAAAGAGCTTATATCGCGATGACGATAGCTCAAGATACAGAATACATTCTATTAGATGAACCATTAAACAATCTAGATATGAAACATTCTGTACAGATTATGAAAATCTTAAGAAGACTTGTGAAAGAAATGAACAAGACAATTGTAATTGTTATACATGATATTAATTTTGCTTCATGCTATTCAGATAGAATTATCGCGATCAAAGAAGGTAAAGTTGAAATCGCTGGTATTAAAAACGATGTTATTAATGAAGATGTATTACGTGACATTTATGACTTAGAAATTAAAATTCAAGAAATTAATGGTCAACGTATTTGTGTCTATTTTGATGATGAATACATCGAAGAAGAAGAAATTAAAACATTAGCTATGTAGCAAAATTGATATCACATTGAAAGGAGTGATGTTCGTAGTTTGTTGGGCAATAGGGTTTTGGACACATAATTTATCATAATATTTGAAGGAGAGACATCGATAATGAAAAAAGTTTTCAGTTTTATTTTAATTGCAGTATTATCAGTTGTACTTGTAGCATGTGGAAGTAATTCAAGTAGTAAAGAAAAATCATCAAAAGATGATACTAAGAGTGAGTCTAAAACAGTAGAAATCCAATCGAAATATCAAGTTCGTGGAGAAAAGAAAGATGGCAGTGATTCAAAAACTGTAGAAGAAAAAGTAAAAGTACCAGTTAACCCTAAAAAAGTTGTAGTATTAGATTACGGTGCTTTAGATACAGTTGAAGCTTTAGGTGCTAAAGATGCAGTTAAAGGTGTACCTAAAGGTGAAGGTGGCGCATCATTACCAAAATTCTTAGATGCATTTAAAGGTGACGACATTGTAAACACAGGTTCAGTTAAAGAAGTAAACTACGATAAAGTTGCAGAAATTCAACCAGACTTAATCTTATTCTCTGGTCGTACAGCTGGAACTGAAGTACAAGATGAATTGAAAAAAGCAGCACCAGATGCAGCACGTTTATACATTGGCGCAGATGATAACAATTACTTAGAATCAGTAGAAGAAAACACAACTAACTTAGGTAAAATCTTCGACAAAGAAAGCAAAGCAAAAGAATTAAATGCTGATTTAGATAAAAAAGTAAAATCTGCTAAAGATAAAGCTAAAAAATCAGACGACAAAGCAATGTACTTATTAGTTAACGAAGGTGAATTATCTACATACGGTCCAGGTGCTAGATTTGGTAGCTTAATCTTTGATGTATTAGGTGTTACACCAGTAGATAAAGATATTAAAGCAAGCAGTCACGGACAACCAATCAGTTATGAATATATCAATGAGAAAAACCCTGGAATCATCTATGCTATGGACAGAGGTCAAGCAATCGGTGGTAAATCAACTGCTAAGCAAGCATTATCAAACGACGTAATTAAAGATGTAGATGCAGTTAAAAACAATAAAGTTGTTAACGTAGATGCACAATTATGGTACTTAGCTTCAGGTGGCGTAAGAACAACTGAAAAACAAGTAGACGAAGTTATTAAAGGTTTAGAATAATAACATAAGAAAAGCATGGGACGCGATGTCCCATGCTTTTTTACTTACTCTAAAGGTTCTCCGATGATTCGAACTTCTCTTTTAAGTTCTACACCAAATTTTTCTTTAACGACTTTTTGAACGTGTTTAATGATGTTCTCATAGTCTGTAGCTGTTCCGTTATCGACATTAACGATAAATCCAGCATGCTTGGTAGAAACTTCT
The DNA here is from genome assembly GCF_022386455.1 of Mammaliicoccus sp. I-M35. NCBI lineage: Bacteria > Bacillati > Bacillota > Bacilli > Caryophanales > Staphylococcaceae > Mammaliicoccus > Mammaliicoccus sp. I-M35. Next base: position 115,643 of record NZ_JAJNIL010000003.1, read on the forward strand.
ACGCCACCTATTCTATGGCCTTGTAATTCAGCGTCTTGAATAAGTTTACCTGCGAAGTGGTTTGGTGGTCTTTGGAACACACTTCCGCATGAAGGGTATTCTAAAGGCTGTTTATCTTCACGACGTTGTGTAAGATCATCCATAGTAGCTTGAATGGAATGAATATCACCATCTTGCAATTTAAAAGTTGCTTCTAGTACGACTAGGTGTTTACGTTGAACAATACTTGTACGATAGTCCAATTCTAAGTCTTCACCTTTAATGATATGCAACTGACCAGTATCATCTACTGCTTTAATATGGTCGATACAATCTTTGACTTCACCGCCATATGCACCAGCGTTCATATATACTGCGCCACCGACAGATCCAGGTATACCACAGGCAAATTCTAAACCAGTTAAATGGTGATCTCTTGCACGTCTTGAAACATCAATAATTGCTGCACCACTTCCACATGTAATAGATTGATTTTTCACCGTTATTTGATCGAATTGTAATAAGCTTATAACAATTCCTCTTATACCACCATCACGGATGATAATATTAGAACCATTCCCCAAAAATGTAAGTGGAATTTGATTGTTATAAGCAAATTCTATTATCTTTTGTACTTCTGTATATGAAGTAGGTGATAAGTAGAAATCTGCATTGCCACCAGTTTTTGTAAAAGTATATTTTTTAAGTGGCTCATTTACTTTTATAAGGGATTTTGGGAGAAATTTAGAAAGCTCCTCCAAAATTGTATGATTCTCCAACGCACGACGTCCTTTCTGTATTATGCTCTCACATTATTATATCAAGATTTATCATCTTAAGCGAATGGGTTATTTTTTATGTTTTTGAACAAGTTGTTGAAACCATTTTTGTTTTTGAGCTTCGTAATCTTTTATACTATTTGCTTCAAGTAAAGCAGCTTTCTTAAATGATTCAAATGATTGTATGACATCTATATCATTTGTTAAAAGTGACTCTACAGTTAAATAATCATATAACATTTGATTGTTTTGTTCAACAATATGTAAACGTGCTGTTTGCTTCAAGCTTATCATGTCTTGGAATTGAGCCATCATGACTTTTTTATTGTAACCATTATGTAATCGATATATGCGGTGATAATTGAGTCTTTTTTCATCAAGGCTTGTTATATCGTGAAGAGACTTAACTGTAACAAGTACATCTACGATGGGTTCTGTAACATATTGTGTTTGTTTCGTACCACCGATATGGAATACATCTATCACTGGCGTATCAAGTAAATGTATTAATAATTGTTGAATACTTTCAAAATTTAGTTTAAAATCATCTGATGATTGTAGTTGAATAAAGGGTTGTGGAAGTTTAAGCATAATAGCTCCTTTCTAAAATCCATGCATGAATATACTATATAACATTTTCATTATCCATGAAATTATGTATAATACAAGTGAAACAGGGGTGCAATGATGAAAATTAAATTATTTTATTTAATGATATTTGTTCTTGTTTTAATTATTGCAGCTTGTGGTAACGAATTACATTCAGATCTTCAAAAGTATAAAAGGGAAATGAAACCTATTTATAAAAAAGAGAATTCAATTCTGAAAGATATAGATAAATTAAGATTAAATCAGTTAGATCAACTTATTGGTACGGAAGTAACAGTTGAAAAACGCAAAGAATTGAATGAACTTCAAGATAAACTTGAAAAGCAAATTATACCTGAAGTTAAAGATCTTAGTAAACAAGCTCATAATATAAATGTAAGCACAAATGAGGTTCAAGATGCTCATAATATTTACATGAGTAATATAGCAAAGAAAGAAAAAACGTTAGAAGAATTAAATGAGTACATTTCATTATTTAAACAATCCATCCAATCTAATGAGAAAATATTAGACTATACAGATGTATTCGAACAGAATAAATCAGATGCAGAGAAAAATGCTAAATTAGCTAAAAATAATCCTGAAGATAAAGAAGATTATGATGCACTTGTTTCTGTTATTGATAAGAATAGTGAAGAATTAAGTACGAAAGCTAAATATTTAAATGATACTCAAAATGTGCAAGATAGAGCGGACTATATTGAGAAAGATATTATCCCGCTATTTTCTAAAAACATTAAATCACTGAATCAAACGAATATTTCATCTAAACGTGTCAATGAGATGAGACAAGCTCAAATTGAAGTGTATTATACTTTAATTAATTACTATAAAGAACGTAAAAAAGGTATTCTTATTGAAGATAAACTTCAAAAAGTCCAAGTACAAAATGGCGTAAGTTCGCAATTTAGTTACTTAGGTAAAGATGAAAAGTACAACAAAGCGATAGATAGACTAGATAAATAAAACACACCAAATACATTGTTTTATGTAATCGGTGTGTTTTATTTTATTGCTTATCAATTGGATCTTTAGGTTTGTCTTTGTTGCGTTTTGATAAATATATATTTTTACCTATAAGTGAAATGAACCATATAGAAAATGCTATTACAAGAATATACGATAATGCAGGTTGGTTTTTAAAATCAAATAAAAATAAGACAGAAATAATAAGTAAACATGCATTGATCGTATCAATCATACCCCATCTTTTAATAAGTACGGGTGAAGTATTTTTGGACAAATTTCGCACCTCCTTAATATATATTAACAAGTATACCAAAATTGTCTTGTGGTTAATATTATAGATTACGGGTAAAGATAATAAAGATAATTATTAAAAATAGAATTTGCCATATAAATGGATAAATGATATAGTGTTCAATTGTATTGGTTAAATTATGATAGAGGTGAATTAAAATGGTCGTGAAATTAACTTCCATCGATCAATTTGAAAAAGTACTCAATGATAATCCAAACGTATTTGTTATGAAACATAGCAGTACTTGTCCTATTTCAGCAAGTGCATATGATCAATTTAACAAATTCTTATATGAAAGAGATATGGATGGTTATTACTTAATTGTTCAAGAAGAAAGAGAATTGTCTGATTATATAGCTGATAAAACTGGAATCAAACATGAATCCCCACAAGCATTTTACTTTGTTAATGGTAACGCTGAATGGGATGCAGATCATGAAAATATCACAGTCGCAAGTTTATCGAAAGCAGAAGAGTAAGTGAAACATATGCAAACAGTCTGATTGGACTGTTTGTTTTTTTGTTAATTGAAGTAAAAAACAGTATAATGAATTAAGATAAAAAGCATGAGGTGAAAATTATGAGAGTATTAGTTGCGATGGATGAGTTTGATAGTATTTTATCTAGTTACCATGCAAATCGATTTGTCGAAGAAGCAATAAAGTCTCAATTTAATGAAGCAGATATAGTACAAGTCCCATTATTTAATGGTCAAAGAGAAGTTATAGATTCAGTATTATTATGGCAATCTGGCACTAAATATTCAGTGGACCATCATGACGCCTATATGAGACCAAAGTCGTCTTCATATGTAGTAACAGAGAAAGATATCATCGTTATAGAAGCGGGTAAAGTCTTAACGTCAAGTGAGGATATTATTAAACCACTTGAAACTTCATCATTTGGACTAGGAGAAGTGATTTTAGAAGCGCTGGATGAAGACAGCAAAGAGATGCTAATTTCAGTCGGTGATGTTGCGAGTTACGACGGTGGACTTGGTATGTTACAAGCATTAGGTGCTAAATTCTTTGATGCTGAAGGTAGTTTTATAGATGTTAGCAAAGGTGCTAAATGGATTAAATATATAAGAACAATTGATTTATATGATTTAGATAAAAGGTTAAAAGATAAAAATATCAAAGTCATAACAGACTTTGAATCGAAGTATTATGGTAAGAATAGTCGCATCATGAAAGAACAAGCAATCAATCAAATTGCTGTTGAAGATGCTGTCTCAATTGATAATGCTTTATGGTATATAAGTGAACTATTTAAGAGCCAACATAAAATCTTATTAGGTAAAGAAGAACGCGGTGGTGCAGGAAGTGGCTTAGCTGCCTTGTTTAATAGTCTATGGGACGCGCAACTTGTTACAGGTGGAGACGTCGTAAATGAGCTTACTTATTTAGATAAGTTGATTGAACAAGCTGACTTAATCGTTTTCGGTGAAGGTTTGAAACCTAATCAACAATTGTTAGAAACGACGTCTGTTAGAATTGCTGAACTTTGTAACAAATATCAAAAAGTCAATATTGCGATATGCGCAACAGATGAAAAGTTTGATCAATACTTAGAACAAGATGTAACAGCTATGTATAAAGTATTTAATAAAGATCAATATTCAATGAGTGATTTAGAATTAGGTATAGCTTTAAGACATTTAACTACACAATCGCTAAGATTATTAAAAGCTAATATATAAAAATAAGAGCCTGAGACACTGTAATTGTCTCAGGCTCTTATATATTGTTTTAAGACTGTTGTTCAAATTCTGATACGATACCGACTATTGTATGGACTGCTTTTTCCATAACATCAATGGAAGCATACTCGTACGGTCCGTGGAAGTTTGCGCCACCTGTAAATAAATTAGGTGTTGGTAATCCCATGAATGAGAGTTGTGAACCGTCTGTACCGCCTCTAATAGGTTCAATAATAGGTGTCATACCTAATGATTTAATGACTTTCTCAGGTATATTCACAAGTTCAGGTTGTGGCTTGATTTTTTCACCCATATTGTAATACTGATCTTTGATTGTTACAGTAATCAGTTCTTGATCATATTTATGATTTAATACTTTTGCGATATCTAATAAATGATTTTTTCTACGTTCGAACTGTGCTTTATCATGATCGCGAATAATATATTGTAGCGTTGCTTTCTCAACTGTACCTGACATGTCAGATAAGTGATAGAAGCCCTCATAGCCTTCAGTATGTTCAGGTACTTCATCACTTGGCAATTGATCATTAAATGCCATTGCTAAAGTGTTAGCGTTAACCATTACGTCTTTAGCAGAACCTGGATGAACGTTTACACCGTTAACTTCAACGACTGCAGAAGCGGCATTAAAGCTTTCGTATTGTAATTCGCCTTCTAGGCTACCATCTAAAGTATAAGCAAAATCAGCGTTAAATCGTTCAACATCAAAATGATGTGGACCTCTACCAATTTCTTCATCTGGTGTAAAGCTGAATCTAATCTTGCCGTGTTTAATTTCAGGATGTTCTAATAAGTAAATGATCGCTTCCATAATCTCAACGACACCGGCTTTATCATCAGCACCTAGTAAAGTTGTACCGTCTGTTGTCATTAATGTATGACCAATCACTTTTTCAAGTTGTGGGAAAGTTTTCGTGCTTAATACTTTGTCAGTATTACCGAGTGTAATATCTTCTCCATTATATTGCTCTACAATAACAGGATTAACATTTGATGCATGGTAATCTGGAGACGTATCAATATGTGCCAATAACCCTATAGTAGGTACATCCTTTTCTGAGTTTGACGGTAAAGTGGCCATTAAATACCCTTTATCGTCTACGTCAACTTCAAGATTTAATGCTTTAATTTCTTCTTCAAGCATACGGATTAAGTCCCATTGCTTTTCAGTAGATGGTGTACTTTCACTTGCTGCATCAGCTTGTGTATCTACTTTTACATATCTTGTTAATCGATCAATTAGACGTTGTTTCAAATTGCTCGCTCCCTTTACATCTATTTACGTTATTTATTATACGCTTTTTTGTTTCTTAGAAGCAAAAGAATGCTTTGCTCTGACATAGATTTGAAAAATGATTTCAGAACATAAAATACCAAACGCGATCGCACCAGAAATAAGTGTCGCTTGTAGTGTTGTATTAATGGCAACATCATAATTATTGATAACTAAGTTTTTAGTTGCATCATATGCTAAGCCTCCTGGAACGAGAGGGATAATACCGGCAACTATAAAGATAATCATTGGACGCTTGTAATAACGACTCATAATATGACTCATTAACGCTAAGGCAAAGCTACCATAGAATGATGCTTGTACTTTATCGATGCCAAAGTCTAACGAAATGGTATAAATCATCCAGCCCATCGCGCCAACAATACCACATGCTATTAATAGTCTCTTAGGTGCATTAAAAATGACAGAGAAAAATAACGTTGCGGTAAAACTTAACAAAATTTGATATATATAATCTAACATTTAAAGCACCTCCTTAACTAAGTAGTAATACGATTGCGACACCAGCACCAATAGCAAATGCCGTAAGTGCCGCTTCTACACCTTTAGATATACCTGCAAGCAACTGTCCTGCCATTAAGTCTCTGATTGCATTTGTAATCAAGACACCTGGTACAAGTGGCATAACAGACGCGATTGTAATTAAACTTAAATTCACGCCAATAAAGAAATTCACACTAATGGTTGCGATTGTAGCAATAATTAATGAACTAATAAATTCTGTGAAGAATTTAATTCTAATCGTGTTATGGACGAGGGACATCGTTAAATAGCCAACACCACCTGCAATGAATGAAGGGATGACTTCAGCTTGTTTACCACCAAACATTGGTAAGAAACAGGCTGATGCTATCGCTGCAGCTAATACTTTTAACCAAAATGGAAATTGTAATGAAGCATGATGTAAATGGATCAGTTCTGATTTAGCTTCATCAATCGTGAGTTCATTGTTAGCTATCTTACGTGATATTTGATTTGTTAAAGAAATTTTCTCTAAATCTGTCGTACGTTCATCTATTCTAATCAGACGTGTGTTTGTTCTGTCATTAAGCGAGAATATAATCGCAGTAGATGTTACAAAGCTATGTGTATTTTCTAAACCATAACTTGTAGCGATTCTTGCCATTGTATCTTCAACTCGATATGTTTCTGCGCCACTTTCTAAAAGTATGCGACCGGCAGTCATGACAACATCAATGATTTTATTTTCATCTATAATCGTGAAGTCTTGTATCTCTTCCATAGTAACCTCCAGTTTCGTATTGAATTTTATGTAAATAATCAAATTAAAAACAATTCAACAAAAAACATAGAATTGCTAGAGGCAATTCTATGTTCAGTTTATAACTTAATAATTGGATTGAACATTACTTTGTTTTGACCTTGTAATTTGGCTTCATGTAACATATCATCCGCATCTTTAAATACGCGACGTTTCGATTTGTTATCTTGTTCACTTAAATAGCCTACACCAATTGAAACAGATAGTTTAATTGTTTCTTTGTTAGGTAAGTGGAAAGTAGATTGTTGAACGCTATCTCTAATGCTTTCCGCTAATTTAATAGCACTATCTAATGTTTCGCCAACAAGAATAATTGAAAATTCTTCTCCGCCGTTACGAAAAGCTTTAACATCTTTAGGTAAATAGTTGATTAACAATTGCGACATTTGTTTTAAGACAGCGTCTCCAGCCTTATGAGAATACGCATCGTTCACGTCTTTAAATCCATCAATATCAATCAATAATAATGCCATAGATTGGTCTTGTTCAGTTATTTGTTCAGTCGTCTTATTTAAATAACGATCGAATTCTTTAACGTTTCCTAAACCTGTTAAGTAATCAACGGATTCTTCATTTTCATATCTTGAAATTAAATTTTTCAAGATCCAAATGTCTCTATAAACACTTGCACTAATAATACTTAGGATAAAGGAAACTGGCACAAGAAACAACCATTCATTGAGCCATGCATCAGGATTTAAAAAGATAAGTGTTATCGCAATAATCATAATGCTGATTAAATACAATAATTGAATACTCACGAAATCACTTTGTTTAAGAAAAGGACCTATCATCCCAACAACAATTGCAATAATCAGTAAATGGATATCTTCTAAAAAAGGTGTACCCATTACAAATATGTCAAATAGTACAATAACTACGGCACTTAAAACAGAATAAAATAAATTAGTAAATCTTCCTAAGAAGAGAATAGGTATAAAACTTAAAGAGAATGCATAGTCATGATACTGTATAGGATTAGATATTAATAATATTGAAACACCCGTCATTAAGATGGTGATATAATTTTGTGAAAAAGTCACAGTTCTCGTTTCGCTATATTGTATTCGATGGTATAGATAAAATGCTGCAATAGTTACAGATATATTGAATATAATTGCTTGTATCATTTAACACCATCCTTCATTTAGTAAGCCATATGATATTGTAATCTATTAGATTGCTTTTGTCACGATATAACAGGTTATTTTGTTAAAAAAGTTTCTTTTTTCACATGTTTGCGTATAAAGCTAGTTTATACGTAAAAATATTTGATTTCAAAAATGTGGTATACTATTCTTTTTATAGCATGTAGAATGAAATTTTGATATTCTAGAAGTAATGTTTTAATCAAATTCGGTGCAACTACAAAATGAAGGTGACTCAATGTTTACTTTACAACTAATATTACTAACTATGATTGTAAGTTTAATACTAACACCTTTAGTTATCGTTCTTTCTATTAAAATTGGTGCTGTTGATATGCCAAACGTTAGAAAAGTTCATACTAAACCCGTATCAGTATTAGGTGGCTCAGTCATTTTAATATCTTTTCTCATCGGTTTATGGTGGGGGAAACCAGTAGAACATGAAACAATTCCTATTATACTAGGTGCGATTGTTATCTATATTATAGGCTTAGTAGATGATTTGTATGATATGAAACCACTTGTTAAATTAGCAGGTCAAATTGCTGTATCTTTAATCGTCGTTTTTAACCACGTCACATTAGATTTTATTACATTACCATTTGGTGTAGTAATTGAATTTGGAATATTTAGTATTCCAATGACAATCTTCTGGGTTGTTGCAGTAATGAATGCAATCAACTTAATAGACGGTTTAGATGGTTTAGCTTCAGGCATATCATGTATCGCTTTAGTAACAATAGGATTTATCGCAATATTACAGCAGAACATCTTTATCATGATGATATGTAGTGTGTTAATAGGATCATTATTAGGATTCTTAGTATTTAACTCACATCCTGCTAAAATATTCTTAGGTGACAGTGGGGCATTACTATTAGGTTATATAATTGGTGTGTTATCACTATTAGGCTTTAAGAACATTACATTAATATCGCTATTCTTCCCAATGGTTATACTAGCAGTACCATTCATCGATATGTTATTTGCAGTAATACGTAGACTACATAATCGTCAATCTATCGTTCAAGCAGATAAATCGCATTTACACCATAGATTATTAGATTTAGGTTATACACATAGGCAAACCGTCATATTAATCTATATGATTGCCATATTATTCAGCATATCAAGTGTCATCCTTTATTTATCACCACCATACGGCGTATTAATGATGTTTATTATGATATTAATAACAATAGAATTAATCGTAGAATTTACAGGACTCGTAAATGTAAATTACAGACCAATATTAAATTTATTAACAAGAACAAAGTATAAAAAAGAACGCTAATGTCGATTAGCGTTCTTCTTCTTTATTATATGGAAATGGTAGTGCGATGATATCTTGTCTGTTTAATTCGTACTTACCTTGGTTGACTTCGTTTAAGAAATCTATAAATGGTTCTTCTTCTGATGCTATTACATGTATGGTGTATGTTACTTTGTCTGTATATGCAGTATCTACTAGTTGATAATCAGTTTGTTGTAACTCATGTTCGAAACGTCCTGTTTGATCATAGTCTAATGTTACTTCGAACGGTATTGCATCTAATAAAATAATTCTGCCGACTTCTTTAATAACTTGGCTGACTGCACTTCCATATGCACGAATTAATCCACCTGCGCCTAATTTAATACCACCAAAGTATCTTGTAACGACAACAACTACATTATGGAGTTGTTGTTTTTTTAATACTTCTAACATAGGCACGCCTGCTGTTCCTGATGGTTCACCATCATCATTTGCTTTTTGGATAAGCATTGTAGGACCGATAACATAGCTAGAGCAATTATGTGTTGCATCATGATGTTCCTTTTTCTTCTGTTGTATGAATGCTTTCGCTTCTTCTTCAGTTTCTGCAGGATGAATGCTCGCGATAAATCTCGATTTATTAATGACAATTTCAGTTTCATGTGCTGATTTGATTGTAATTAGTCCTTCTGCCATGTTAATACTTCTCCCTTTACATCGTAATCTGTTACGATTATTATATACTATTGAAATTAGTCGGGAAAGGATTGTATGAATTGAAGAATAAATTATTGATGTTGTGCTTAGTGTTGTCTATCGTGTTAGCTGCTTGTGGGTCAAAAGAAGAAGAAAAGCAAACGACTGACGAAGCGGACGATAGTCAAGGTGTCCTATTAGATGAAAAAGGAAATCCGAAAGATACGATTCAAGTAAATAAAGATACTGAAAAAGCTGTCAAAGAAGCTATTGAAAAAAATAGAAAGTCTTTAAATGAAGGTGATGTAGAAGCTTACATTAAAACAATTGACACAGATTCAAAACAACTAGACGTTAAAGAGGAAGAAAAAGTGTTGAAAGATACACTGAAAAGTTATAAATTTGATAAAAAAATATCCAATATTAAGTTTTTAGAACAGAAAAAAGATCAAGTGGTTGTATTCTATAATGTGGAAACAACAGCTCATCCTAAGAATGGAAGTAAAGATGAGAAAAAACATTTAACGAAGTTGTGACGCTTGTTAAAAAGGACGGCACATATAAATTTTCTAAAATGGCACAGGCAGCAATTTAGTTTATAAACTTCTTTTCAAATAACCAAGAATTAGATATGATGAGTATGGAAGAGAATCAAGGAGGATAACTTTATGAAGATTGCTGTTATAACAGATTCAACAGCATATTTAGATCAAGCATATATAGATAAATATAATATTAGAACAATTGCGCTTAATGTTATATTTAATGATGAAGTTTATAAAGAATTGTCAGAGATAAGTACAGAAGATTTCTATAAAAGAATGAGAAATGAAAAACAATTACCGACAACATCTCAACCAGCTATGGGTCAATATGTGGAATTACTTGAGAGTTTGAGAGACGAAGGATATACAGATGTGATTGCAGTTCACTTATCAAGTGGTATAAGTGGTACATACCAAACAGCTGTGACGTTAAACGATATGGTAGAAGGTATAAACGTACATGCATTTGATTCTGAAATCTCTTGTTCAGTACAAGGTTTCTATGCTTTAAAAGCAGCTCAGCTTATCGAGCAAGGTATGACAGTTATTGATAATATTCTAGAACAATTAGAGAATATGAAACAAACAACAAATGCATATTTCATAGTAGATGATTTAAATAACTTGAAAAAAGGTGGCCGCTTAAATAGTGCACAAGCATTAGTCGGTACGATGTTACAAGTGAAACCATTGTTACACTTCGTTGATACTAAAATTGTCCCTTACGATAAAGTGAGAACAAAGAAAAGAGCAATGAAACGTATTGAAGAACAATTAGCTAAAGAAGTTGAAGGTTATAAAAACTTATCTATTGTTATTATTGAAGGAAATGATAAAGAGACAGCACTTTCTTGGAAAGCGCAAGTTGAAGAACAATTCCCTGATGCACAAATTATTATGAGTTATTTTGGACCAGTAATTGGGACGCATTTAGGAGAAGGTTCATTAGGTTTAGGATTCACAACGACCGAATTAGATTTAAGTATATAATATAACTACAGCACAAAAAGCCGAGGCTTTTTGTGCTTTTTTATGGAGGTTAGTATGAAATTATACGGACGTATATGCCGAGATTTAAATGATATAACGACTGAAAAAGTTAAATATACTAAACCTGGCGTGTCTTTAGTTCAAGGTAAATATATATGTAATCAGTGTGGTAACAAAGAACAATCATTGTTTTATCAGTATTTTTGCCACCATTGCGAGCAAATTACAACCTATTGCAGATATTGTATTGCACTTGGTAAAGTTCAAAGTTGTAAAGATATTTATGTCATTGAGAGTTTGCATGAAGTATCAGAATGTCGTTATCAGTTGGATTTTGAATTAAGTGAACAGCAACAACTCGCATCCTCTAAAATTAAAGACGCTATTTTAAAGCAAGAACATTTATTACTCCATGCTGTGACAGGTGCAGGTAAGACAGAAATGATCTTTGAAGGTATATCGCAAGCTCGAAAAAATGGTATGAATGTTGCAGTTGTATCACCAAGAGTAGATGTCGTGAAAGAAGTTTATTTAAGGCTAATAAACGCATTTAAAGATGAACACATTGATTTAATGTATGAAGGACAATTCGCTCAGTTTAACAGTTCGTTTGTCGTATCGACTGTCCATCAACTTATACGCTATGACGGACATTTTAATGTGGTCATCGTTGATGAGGTAGATGCATTTCCGTTAGAAATGGATAATCAACTGATGCATACCATTCGAAAAGCTTCTTCAAAGCAATCTAGTCATATTTATTTAACTGCAACGCCTAACAAACAACTTCTTTCTATATTTAATCACAATCAAATAATTAAACTCCCCGCAAGATATCACAAACATCCATTACCAGTTCCAGAATTTCAATTTAATAACATTAAAGAAAATAAACTCAATCAGAAGTTACTTGCGTTTCTTAAATCCCAAATAGAACAAAATAGAAAGACATTTGTCTTCTTTCATAATATTGATTATATGGAACAAATATTTAAAGTGTTTCAATGCTACTTTTCAAAAATTGAATGTGTATCCAGTCATGATGAGATGAGGCACGAAAAGGTGACACGTTTAAGAAATGATGAAATAGACATTATGTTTACGACGACAATATTAGAAAGAGGCGTTACGCTAGAAAAACTAGATGTCGTCATTGTGCACACAGAAAAGTTTACAAACAGTGCCATCATTCAAATTGCAGGTCGTGTAGGTCGAAAATTATCTTGTCCAAGCGGCAAGGTATTGTGTTATCACGAAGGTATCACACGAAATATGATACAGGCGAAACGAGAAATTATTGCAATGAATAATTTAGCACGAGAGAAAGGATGGTTAATTTGAATAGGTGCATAATTTGTCAAAATCATATTAATGAAGTGATCGATTTGCTAAATCTTTTTTCAAGGCAATCTATAATATGTGAGCAATGTGCCAATCACTTAACATTTAATCATGAAACAAGACGATGCAAAAGATGCTTAAAAATAATGTCTGAAGAAGAGGAAACTTGTCTAGATTGTCAGTGGCTTTCAAATAAGTATACATTGATTAATCAACTCTATACACTGTATGACTATGATGGTCTTGTCAAAGCGCTCATACAACAATATAAGTTAAATGGGGATGTTGCACTCAATCAAGTATTTCAATTACCGCCGAAATTATTTAAGCATTATGATTACGTAATTCCGGCACCCATTCATCCTAATAAGTTAGAACAGCGAACATTCGATCATGTAACAACCGTGTTGGATAATCAAAAAATTAAATATATGCAGATTTATGAAACTGAAGAAAGGCAAAAGCAATCAGAATTAACTAAAATAAAAAGGTCATTTCAGCATAATCCATTTAAAATAAATAAAGACATAGACTTTGAAAATAAGAGAATATTACTCATAGATGATATTTATACAACAGGGTTAACAATTCACCGCTTAGCAGAACTTTTATTTATTAGAAAAATCAGAAAAATAGATGCCTTAACATTTGCAAGAGCGGTAAATAATGATAAAATATAAGTAGGAAGAAACACAAGAGAAATTGAGCGTTAAAGGAGTCGGTGTTTTATGATCAGATTTGAAATTCATGGTGAAAACATCACAGTGACTGATCCGATAAGAAATTATATTGAGGACAAAGTAAGTAAACTAGAAAGATATTTTACTAATGTCCCAGAGGCGATAGCCCACGTTAAAATCAAAACTTATCAGGATTCTAGAAGTAAAATTGAAGTAACTATTCCGTTGAAAGATGTTACTTTAAGAGCTGAAGAAAGACATGAAGATTTATATGCTGGAATCGACTTAATAACTAACAAACTCGAAAGACAAGTACGTAAGTACAAAACAAAGGTTAATAGAAAGTATCGCGATAAAGGGCGAGATAAAGATGTCTTTGCAGTAAGTCCAGATTCAGCTGCACCTGAAGAAGTTGAAGAGAATGATAGCGATAATGAAATTGAGATCATTCGTTCTAAGCAATTTGCTTTGAAACCAATGGATTCTGAAGAAGCAGTATTACAAATGAACTTACTAGGACATGATTTTTATATCTTTACTGATGCAGAAACAGATGAAACAAGCATCGTTTATAAACGTAAAGATGGTAAATATGGACTAATTGAAACTTCAATACAATAAAAATCATTTACACGAACTGGTGCAGAATTTCTGCACCAGTTTCTTTGGCTATTGATAGCTTTTCATCTACAGAGGTGGTAATCTTAAATAGTGTAAAAAGAGATATAAACGTGTTATGATATATTGTTGTAAGATTACTAGTTTTCTAGTTGAAGGAGAGAACAAAATGGGTTTTTTATCAAAAATAGCTGATGGTAACAAACGAGTTGTTAAATCACTCGGAAAATTAGCAGATCAAGTCATCAATTTAGAAGATGAAATTGCTAAATTAACAGATGATCAATTAAGAGAGAAGACAGAACAATTCAAAAAAGAATTGTCAGAAATAGAAGATTATAAAAAGCAAGAAAAATATTTAGACAAAATACTACCTGAAGCATATGCAATCGTAAGAGAAGCATCTACAAGGGTATTTAATATGACACCATTTAAAGTACAAATTATGGGGGGTATTGCCATTCATCGTGGTGATATTTCAGAAATGAAAACTGGTGAAGGTAAAACATTAACAGCAACAATGCCAGTTTATTTAAATGCGCTAACAGGTAGAGGCGTTCATGTTGTTACAGTCAATGAATATCTATCAAGTTCACAAAGTGAAGAAATGGCGCAATTATATAATTTCTTAGGTTTATCAGTTGGACTTAATTTGAATTCAATGGATACGAATCAAAAGCGTGAAGCATATGCAGCAGATATCACGTATAGTACAAATAATGAACTTGGATTTGATTATTTAAGAGACAACATGGTTACGTATAAAAAAGACCGTGTTATGAGACCTCTTAACTTTGCCATCATTGATGAGGTTGACTCAATTTTAATTGATGAAGCGAGAACGCCACTTATCATTTCAGGCGAAGCAGAAAAATCAACAACGTTATATACACAAGCTAATGTATTTGTAAAAATGCTTAAAGGTGAAGATGATTTTAGTTATGATGAAAAAACTAAAGCTATCACTTTAACAGAACAAGGTATTGATAAAGCTGAACGCATGTTCAAAATTGAGAACTTGTTTGACGTGAAACATGTTAACTTAATGCATCATATTAATATTGCATTAAAAGCAAATAGAACAATGTTTAAAGATAAAGATTATGTTGTTGATGATGGTGAAATTATGATTGTCGACCAATTTACAGGTCGTACAATGCCAGGTCGAAGATTCTCTGACGGCTTGCATCAAGCAATTGAAGCAAAAGAAGGTCTAGAGATTCAAAATGAATCTAAAACGATGGCATCTATCACGTTCCAAAACTTCTTTAGAATGTACAATAAATTATCAGGTATGACTGGTACAGCTAAGACAGAAGAAGAAGAGTTCAGAAATATTTACAATATGACTGTTACGCAAATTCCAACAAATAGACCGATACAACGTATAGACGAAGCGGATTTAATTTTTGCATCTCAAAAAGGTAAGTTTGATGCGGTTGTTAAAGATGTGATTGAGCTTCATAAGACAGGTCAACCAGTATTATTAGGTACAGTTGCCGTTGAAACAAGTGAATATATTTCACAACTATTAAAGAAAAAAGGCGTTAGACATAACGTGTTGAATGCGAAAAACCATGAACGTGAAGCGGAAATCATTTTAAATGCAGGTCAAAAAGGTGCAGTAACCATTGCAACTAACATGGCCGGTCGTGGTACGGATATTAAACTTGGAGAAGGCGTTGTTGAACTTGGTGGTTTAGCTGTAATTGGTACAGAACGTCACGAGTCAAGACGTATTGATGACCAATTAAGAGGACGTTCAGGTCGTCAAGGTGACGTTGGTCGAAGTAGATTCTACTTATCATTACAAGATGAATTGATGGTTCGTTTCGGATCAGAACGTATGCAATCTTTAATGGGTAAATTAGGTATGAATGATGATACACCAATTGAATCTAAAATGGTTTCTAGAGCAGTAGAATCTGCTCAAAAACGAGTTGAAGGTAATAACTTCGATGCACGTAAACGTTTATTAGAATACGATGATGTACTAAGAAAACAACGTGAAATCATTTACGGTGAGCGTAATGATATTATTGAAAAAGACGATGTACAAGACATTGTTAAAGATATGATTAAATCATCATTAGAGCGTGGCGTGAACTATCACTTCGCAACAAACGAAGAAGAAATTGATTTTGAAGCACTCGTTCAATATATTGAAGACTCATATGTACCACAAGATGCAATTAAAGTTGATGATATTCGTGGTAGAGATTATGAAGATATCGTAGAAATTGTATTAGAAAAAATTAAAACACAATACAAAGCTCAACAAGAAGACTTTGGTGATCAAATGTCTGAATTTGAACGTATGATTGTGTTAAGAACAATAGACCGTAAATGGACTGATCACATTGATACAATGGATCAATTACGTACAGGTATCCACTTAAGATCTTATGGTCAAATCAATCCACTTAGAGAATATCAAAATGAAGGTTTGGATTTATTTGAAACAATGTTGAATGAAATAGAAGATGAAGTAAGTAAATACATTCTTAAATCAACTATTGATCGTGGTGAACAAGTTGAACGTGAACAAGTTGAAATAGGTGAAGCTAAACATGTGAGTGCGAATGATGGTAAAGAAAAAGTTAAACCAAAACCTATCGTCAAAGATGAACAAGTTGGCCGAAACGATCCATGTCCATGTGGTAGTGGTAAGAAATATAAAAACTGTCATGGTCAAGCATAAAGGAGTAATTTTATGGAATTAACGGAAATTAGACAAACATTAAATAAAAATAATGAAAAATTAATGAATATCAGGGGGTCTCTTTGACTTAGAAAATAAAGAGACGAACATTCAAGAATACGAAGAAATGATGGTTGATCCATCATTCTGGGACGATCAGAATAAAGCGCAAGACATCATTAACAAAAACAATGCATTAAAGTCTGTAGTCGGTGATTTTCATACATTAAATCAACAGATTGAAGATTTACTTACGACTGTTGAATTGTTACAAGAAGAATATGATGAAGACATGCACGAAATGCTTGAGCAAGATTTAAAAGCGTTACAAACAGACATCGATCAATTTGAATTGAAACTACTACTTAATGGTGAACATGATGAAAATAACGCAATATTAGAATTGCATCCAGGCGCAGGTGGTACAGAATCTCAAGATTGGGGTTCAATGCTGCTTAGAATGTATCAACGTTTCGCAGAACAAAAAGGATTCAAAGTAGAAACGTTAGATTATCAAGCTGGAGATGAAGCGGGCATTAAAAGTGTCACAATTCTTATCAAAGGTCATAATGCATATGGATATTTAAAAGCTGAAAAAGGTGTCCACAGATTAGTGCGTATTTCTCCATTTGATTCATCAGGAAGACGTCATACATCATTTGTATCTTGTGATGTAACACCTGAATTTAATAATGAAAAAATAGAAATAGAAGTTAATTCTGAAGACATTTCAGTCGATACTTATAGAGCATCTGGTGCAGGTGGACAGCACGTCAACACGACTGATTCAGCTGTTCGTATCACACACCAACCAACTGGTATCGTTGTAACATGTCAAAATGAAAGATCACAAATTAAAAATAGAGAACAAGCTATGAAAATGTTAAAAGCGAAACTCTACCAAAAAGAACTTGAAGAACAAGCAGCAGCTCTAGATGAAATTAGAGGCGAACAAAAAGAAATTGGATGGGGTAGTCAAATACGTTCATACGTATTTCATCCATATGCTATGGTTAAAGATCATAGAACTAATGAAGAAACAGGTAATACAAATGCAGTTATGGATGGTGACTTAGACCCATTTATCGATGCATATTTAAGAAGCCAAATTAATGAAAAATAATTTAAAGCAAGCAGCTAGGATGATTTAAATATCCTAGCTGCTTTTATGATAATTTAAATTGTGAACTATTGAACAAAATGATGTCAGACGCTGGTTTACATGGTAAAATATAGTTGATAATAAAATGAATGGAGTGTTATACATGAAAATCAAAATGGGCATGATTTCTGTAATAGCATTATCATCGTTAGTATTTGCAGGATGTGGACAATCAAGCGATGATAGCAGCAAAGAAGAATACAGTTCACAAGGGGAAAAAATCTTTAAAAACAATTCTTGCGTAGGATGTCATGGTAAAGATTTAGATGGTGCATCTGGACCATCACTTAAAAAAGTCGGTGCCAAAATGTCTGAGTCAGATATTGAAAAAATTATCAACGAAGGTAAAGGTAATATGCCGAGTCAAGTTGTAGATGAGAAAGAAGCAAAAGAAGTTGCTAAATGGTTAGCTAAACAAAAATAATCATTTATATTCAATTTGCATATAAATTGGAAATTTTACCGTGAAAAACATATGTATTTTAATTGAATAATGATAAGTAATAAAGGTGTTGTTAATTATGTGTAAATAATTAACAACACCTTTTAAAATACTTTCATGTCAGTGTTCAGTAACATTTTTATCAGTAAAATTATAAAATGTTAACGGTTATATTACAGATTTGTAACAAAACAATATTGAGATAAAAAATGTGCTATATTATTTCCAGTATTAATTGAGGAACATCATATAAATAATAAATATAAACGTAAATACATACACTTCGGGAGGATATGTCATCATGAAGAAGACTTTCATTACATTAGCATCTGTTACAGCTTTAACAACTTTAGCAAGTTCATCTGCCTATGCAGCTGATATTAAAGTAAAAGAAGGACAATCATTAGACAATATCGCAAAAGAATATGGAACATCAGTGTCAGAAATTAAATCTTTAAACAACATTGATACCGATGTTACAGTTGGACAAACATTAAAAGTATTAGAAGATAACATCTATACAATTCAAGAAGGAGATACACTTAACAAAATAGCTAAGAAATTTGATGTTAAGGTTTCAGACTTAAAAGAATGGAACAATTTATCTTCTGATTTAATTATTGTTGGTGATGAATTAAAAGTTGCATCTGAAACATCAGAACCAACTGCAGAACCTACTAGTTTAACGGTTAACGCACCTGAATCTCCAGCTCAAGAAGATGCATTATTAAGATACGTATTCGAACAAACATCATACGGCAATGTGTACAACAGTGAAGATTCAGTCGCTTATGTTGCACCTACATTTAATGAAAATCAATCAACACAAAACACTGCACCTGTTTCATACAGCCGACCAAATTCAGGGGGCGGAAGCAATTTATATACTTCTGGACAATGTACGTACTATGCATTTAGTAAACGTCCAGATCTTGGCAATACTTGGGGTAATGCAAACAACTGGGCAAACGCAGCAGCTCAAGCAGGTTACACTGTAAACAATAGCCCAGCGGCAGGTTCAATTTTACAATCTACAGCAGGTGGATATGGACATGTAGCTTATGTTGATAAAGTAAATGCTGATGGTTCAATTCAAGTTTCTGAAATGAATTATCAAGGTGAAGGTATTGTTTCTTCACGTACAATTTCAGCATCAGCAGCTGGTTCATATAATTATATTCATTAGTTTTTATAGTAACTTAATAAATAAGCAAGTAGTTAATTCAGTTTAAGAATTTTAACTATTTGCTTTTTTTTATCATTATAGTTGATATAATAAACGTAAATGTTAGTGTAGAGGTTTGAAAACATGAAAAAAAGGTTAAAAATCATATTAGTTATACTTTTGTTATTGATTATTAGTATCAGTGTTTATAAAGTATTAGATATCAATAAGTTTCAAACGAACGAACAGTTTAAAGAGCAACAAGGGAAACAATCGTTTCAAAACAGTCATCCAGCTACAGGCATGAATGTAAATAATGAAACTGTAAATGTTTTTTCAACTGAAAAATCAAAACAATTAAAAGAGGTAACATCTAAAAATGATATTACAGTTATTAATTTATTTGCCTCTTGGTGTGACCCTTGTAAACGAGAAATGCCTGAACTTGTAAAATATGCAAAGCACGAAGATAAAGGTGTCGAATTAGTTGGTTTAAATGTTAAAGATAAACGAAAACCAGCTAAACAATTAATGGACGATGTAAATGTGAATTACGATGTTTACGTTGCGCAAGATGATTTTCTAGAAAAATATAAATCGTATAATATACCTACAACTTTATTTGTAGATAAAAATGGCGAAATCAAAAAAGTCTATTTAGGTGAATTATCTGAAAAGACACTAAACAACTTAGTTACACAAGTTAAGGAGGAAATTTAATGGGGGTACATCAATATTTTAAAAGTTTATCTGATTTAGAGAAATTAGTAAGATGTCCAGGTAAATTTAAGTATCAAGACCATAATGTTGCAGCACATTCCTTTAAAGTAACGAAAATAGCGCAATATTTAGCAACAGTAGAAGAACAAAATGGTCAAGAAATAGACTGGAAACTTGTATATGAAAAAGCTTTGAACCATGATTATCCTGAAATATTTACAGGTGACATTAAGACACCTGTGAAATATGCGTCTTATGAAATTAAAAAATTATTCTCTCAAGTTGAAGAAGAGATGATCGATAAATTTATAACAGAAGAATTTCCTGAGCAATATCAAGATATATATAGACATAGACTACAAGAGGGTAAAGATGATAGTATAGAAGGGCAAATATTAAGTGTTGCTGATAAAATTGATTTATTGTATGAATCTTTTGGTGAAATTCAAAAGAGAAATCCAGAACCTTTATTCTTCGAAATTTATGAAAGTTCATTGGAAACAATCATGCAATTTGATCATTTAGCATCTGTACAAGATTTTATTCAACATATTATACCTGATATGTTACAAGAAAAATTTATACCACGTTCAGAGTTAAGAGAGATAACAATGACGATACTTGAGAAACGTGAAACAAAAAGGAGTTAGTGAATTGAATGATTTGGCCGATTCTAGCTTTGTTTCTTCCTTGTTTAATGGTTATTATTTTCACGCAAATTGCTCAAAATAAATGGATTGGATTACTTGTATCCAGCATTATAATTGGTGTTTCTGTTTATAAAGGCTTTTTTAACAATGAGCTTATTATGTTGTTAGATGTACTGAGTTTAGTAGCAGGCTTTTATATAGTTGATACACTTAAAATAGATAAAATTGAATCAAGATAGATAAGAGGAATAATCATTTAGATTTTTCCTCTTATTTGTATGTAATTTTAAAATTAACGAACAAATGTTTGGTCATTTTTACAAATTTTTGATAAAATAAATATATATATTACAGAAAATGAGGAGGTTCCTATGCAACATTTTCCTTTTAAAATACATTCTGACTATTCACCTCAAGGGGATCAGCCAGAAGCAATTAAATCTCTTGTAAAAGGCATTAACGAAGGCAAGAGACATCAAACTTTATTAGGTGCGACAGGTACAGGTAAAACATTCACGATGAGTAATGTCATCAAAGAAGTCGGTAAACCTACATTGATTATTGCACATAATAAAACGTTGGCTGGACAGCTATATAGTGAGTTTAAAGAATTCTTTCCTGAGAATAGAGTAGAATACTTCGTAAGTTATTACGATTATTATCAACCTGAAGCATATGTACCTCAAACGGATACTTTTATTGAAAAAGATGCCTCTATAAATGATGAAATTGATAAACTTCGACATTCAGCTACTAGTGCATTGTTTGAACGAGATGATGTTATCGTTATTGCGAGTGTCAGCTGTATTTATGGTTTAGGTAATCCAGAAGAATATAAAGACTTAGTTGTAAGTACGCGTGTCGGTATGGAAATGGAACGTAATGAACTGTTAAGAAAGCTTGTCGATAACCAATATTCACGAAATGACATAGATTTTAGACGTGGTACATTTAGAGTTAGAGGAGATGTTGTAGAAATATTTCCTGCATCACGTGATGAACTATGTGTCAGAGTAGAGTTCTTTGGAGATGAAATCGATAGAATTAGAGAAGTGAATTACTTAACAGGTGAAGTTATTGCTGAAAGAGAACATTTTCTATTTTATCCCGCGTCTCACTTCGTAACACGTGAAGAAAAAATGAAAGTTGCGATTGAGCGTATTGAGAAAGAACTTGAAGAACGATTGGCTGAACTTCGAAAAGAAAATAAACTTCTAGAAGCTCAACGACTTGAACAAAGAACCAATTATGATTTAGAAATGATGAGAGAAATGGGCTTTTGTTCAGGTATTGAGAACTATTCTGTGCATTTAACGTTACGACCAAAAGGTTCTACACCATATACTTTATTAGATTACTTTGGTGATGATTGGTTAGTGATGATTGATGAATCTCACGTAACGCTTCCTCAAATTAGAGGTATGTATAATGGTGACCAAGCGAGAAAAAATGTCTTAGTAGAACACGGCTTTAGATTACCAAGTGCTTTAGACAATAGACCGCTTAAATTTGAAGAATTTGAAGAAAAAACGAAACAATTGGTTTATGTTTCAGCAACACCGGGACCATATGAAATTGAACATACTGATGAAATGGTTGAACAAATTATTCGTCCTACAGGTTTATTAGATCCAATTGTCGAAGTCAGACCAAGTGAAAATCAAATAGATGATTTAATGGCTGAAATTAATGAAAGAATAGAAAGAAATGAACGTGTATTAATTACAACATTAACTAAAAAAATGAGTGAAGATTTAACAACTTATTTAAAAGAAGCCGGCATTAAAGTGAATTACTTACATTCAGAAATAAAGACATTAGAAAGAATAGAAATTATTCGAGACTTAAGAATGGGTGTTTATGATGTATTAGTTGGGATTAACTTACTAAGAGAAGGTTTAGATATCCCAGAAGTTTCACTGGTTACAATTTTGGATGCAGATAAAGAAGGCTTCTTAAGATCAGAGCGTTCGTTGATTCAAACGATTGGTCGAGCTGCGCGTAATGATAAAGGTAAAGTGATTATGTATGCTGATAAAATTACAGATTCTATGAGAACAGCATTAGATGAAACAAGTAGAAGACGTGCTACTCAAGAAGCGTACAATGAAGAACACAATATTACACCACAAACAATTAACAAGAAAATACGTGATGTCATATCAGCAACAGTAGAAACGGATGAAGTAACTGAAAAAGATACTAAAAAAGCGCCTAAGAAACTTACGAAAAAAGAAAGAGAAAAGACAATCGAGCGCATAGAAAAAGAAATGAAAGATGCTGCGAAAGATTTAGACTTCGAGCGTGCATCTGAACTAAGAGATATATTATTTGAACTAAAAGCAGAAAGGTGACTGAGATGAAAAACAAATCCATCATCGTAAAAGGTGCAAGAGCACATAATTTAAAAGATATAGATATAGAAATACCTAAAGACCAACTTGTTGTTATGACTGGATTATCTGGTTCAGGAAAGTCGTCTTTAGCATTTGATACGATTTATGCAGAAGGTCAAAGAAGATATGTAGAATCATTAAGTGCCTATGCGAGACAATTTTTAGGACAAATGGATAAACCAGATGTAGATTTAATTGATGGTCTTTCTCCAGCGATATCAATTGATCAAAAGACAACAAGTAAAAACCCAAGATCAACTGTTGCTACCGTAACTGAAATATATGATTATTTAAGACTATTATATGCGAGAGTTGGTAGACCAATATGTCCTAACCATGGTATTGAAATTAAATCACAAACGGTTCAACAAATGGTCGATCAAGTTATGGAGTTAGAAGAAAGAACAAAAATACAAATTCTTTCACCAATCGTTTCAGGACGTAAAGGTACACATAAGAAATTGATTGAAGACATTGCTAAAAAAGGCTATGCAAGGTTAAAAGTAGATGGCGATATTTTAGATGTAGATGATGTTCCAGATTTAAACAAAAATCAAAATCATTCTATTGATGTCGTGATTGATAGACTTGTCATTAAACCAGGTATTGAAGCAAGATTAGCTGATTCATTACAAACAGCGCTAGAATTAGCTGACGGTAATGCAGTTGCTGATATTATTGATGGTGATGAAATTAAATTTTCTGAACACCATGCTTGTCCGATTTGTGGTTTCTCAGTAGACCAATTAGAACCTAGAATGTTCTCATTTAACAATCCGTTTGGTGCTTGTCCATCTTGTGATGGCTTAGGAAGTAAATTAACTGTAGATGTTGATTTAGTCGTGCCAGATAAGACATTAAGTTTAAATGAAGGCGCCATTTTGCCATGGCAACCAATCAGTTCTAATTATTATCCAACTTTATTAAAACAAGCTTGTGAACATTTTAATATCGATATGGATAAACCATTTAATAAATTAACGAAAAAAGAAAAGAACATCGTCTTAAGAGGTCATGATGATGAAATAGAATTTAAATTTAATCAAGATTATGGCGTTAAAACAGAAAGAAAAAGAACAATGGCTTTTGAAGGTGTGCTAAATAATATTGAACGTCGATACCATGATTCACCATCTGAATACGTTAGAGAAGTAATGCAAAAATACATGGTCGAAAAAACTTGCGAAACTTGTGATGGTTATCGTTTAAATGAAAAAGTACTTTCTGTCAAAATTGATGGCCAACATATCGGTGAAGTAGTTAGATATTCAATTTATAATGCAATCAAACATTTTGATAATTTAGATTTAGATGAAACAGAACGTAAAATTGCGAAGCTCATCTTAAAAGAAATTCATGAAAGATTATCTTTCTTAAATAATGTAGGTTTAGAATATTTAACACTTAATCGAGCGTCAGGTACTTTATCTGGTGGGGAAGCACAACGTATTAGATTGGCAACTCAAATCGGTTCTAGATTATCTGGTGTGTTATATGTGCTTGATGAGCCTTCTATCGGTTTACATCAAAGAGACAATGATCGCTTAATTGATACATTGAAATCAATGCGAGATATGGGTAATACATTAATTGTCGTTGAACATGATGAAGATACGATGAAAGCTGCCGATTATTTAATTGACATAGGTCCAAAAGCAGGTGTCCATGGTGGTGAAGTAGTTGCAAGTGGAACACCTGAAGAAGTGATGGCAAATGAACAATCTTTAACAGGTAAATACTTAAGCGGTAAAGAGAAAGTCTTTGTACCATCTAAACGAAGAAAAGTTACAAAACGTAAAATATCTGTTAAAGGCGCGACAAGTAATAACTTGAAAAATGTCGATGTAGACTTCCCATTATCAGTTATGACATGTGTAACAGGTGTTTCAGGTTCTGGTAAAAGTTCATTAGTTAATGAAGTATTGTACAAAGGTTTACAAAAGCAATTGTATAATACGAAAACAAAACCAGGTGAACATAAATCTATAAAAGGTGTAAATGAAATTGAAAAAATTATAGATATTGACCAATCACCAATTGGTAGAACACCACGTTCAAACC
Source organism: Mammaliicoccus sp. I-M35 (assembly GCF_022386455.1). NCBI lineage: Bacteria > Bacillati > Bacillota > Bacilli > Caryophanales > Staphylococcaceae > Mammaliicoccus > Mammaliicoccus sp. I-M35. The sequence continues at coordinate 141,140 of NZ_JAJNIL010000003.1, forward strand.
CTGCAACTTATACAGGTGTATTTGATGACATTAGAGATGTATTTAGCCAAACGAATGAGGCAAAAGTGAGAGGTTATCAAAAAGGTAGATTTAGTTTTAATGTTAAAGGTGGCCGTTGTGAAGCTTGTAAAGGTGACGGCATCATTAAAATTGAAATGCATTTCTTACCAGATGTATACGTACCATGTGAAGTTTGTGATGGAAAACGTTATAATAGAGAAACATTAGAAGTAACTTATAAAGGAAAAAGTATTTCTGATGTATTAGAAATGACAGTAGAAGATGCTTATCACTTTTTCGAAAGTTTACCTAAGATAAATAGAAAATTAAAAACAATAGTAGACGTTGGTTTAGGATATGTTAAACTAGGTCAACCCGCAACAACTTTATCAGGCGGTGAAGCACAACGTGTGAAACTTGCTTCTGAACTTCATAGACGATCTAATGGTAAGTCATTATATATACTTGATGAACCAACAACAGGTTTACACGTAGATGATATTAAACGTTTATTAAGTGTGTTAAATAGACTCGTTGAAAATGGCGACTCTGTCATCATTATTGAACATAATTTAGATGTCATTAAAACAGCAGACTATATTATAGATTTAGGTCCAGAAGGTGGAGATGGTGGCGGTGAAATTATAGCTACTGGAACACCAGAAGACATTGTAGAAGTTGAAGCATCTTACACTGGTAAATACTTAAAACCAATTTTAGAACGAGATCGATCATAAACCAGGAGGGGTTATTTATGAACGAAGTACAATTAAAAATTTTAGACCTTATTGAAGGTGGGAAAATTACTGTTGATGAAGCGGTAAAATTACTTGATGCAACATCTCATAATCAAAAATCATCATCACCATTTGATAAGAAATCTAAAGAAAATGTTGAAAATTTATTTGAAGACTTATTAGATAAATTTAAGACAACTGCCAAATCAGGGAAAACTGAATTTGAAAAGAAGTTTAAGGATAATGAAGGAACAGGTCAAGATCCTATTCAACAATTAGATGAATCTTTAAGAAATATCATTAGAAATTTCAATAAAAATAACGACCAAAATAAAGATATTTAAATTTATTCCCTAGAAACGATAAAACGTTTCTAGGGTTTTTATATTTGCAGAAACTGTTGTAATATTGATAATGATTGCAGTTAAGGTTAAAGTTCATTAGAATTAATATATATTAACCTAGAGGTGAACCCTATGATATCAAGTAGTAAATTAATAGAGCAATTTAATTTGGAAGTTATTGCCGGGAAAAATGGCTTACATCGTAAAATAACAGAAACGGATATATCACGTCCTGGTCTAGAAATGGCTGGGTATTTTTCGCATTATTCATCAGATAGAATTCAAGTATTAGGCACAACTGAGTTGTCGTTTTATAATTTGTTGCCTGATGAAGAGAAAAAAGGTAGAATGGCTAAATTATGTAGACCTGAAACACCAGCTATTATTATCACACGAGGTCTAGATGCACCAGAAGAACTCGTTCAAAGTTGTAATGAAAATAATACACCACTTTTAAAAAGTGAGTCTTCAACGACTAAATTGATGGGACAAGTAACCGGATATTTAGAGCGTGAACTAGCACCTGAAACATCATTGCATGGCGTACTCGTCGATGTTTATGGCGTAGGTGTATTAATTACAGGTGATAGTGGTGTCGGTAAAAGTGAAACGGCATTAGAACTTGTTAAACGTGGTCACAGACTTGTTGCCGATGATAATGTTGAAATTAAAGAAATTAATAAAAACGAATTAATCGGTAAAGCACCGAAAATCATTGAACATTTACTTGAAATACGAGGTCTTGGTATTATCAACGTTATGACTTTATTTGGTGCGGGATCTATCTTGATGGAGAAAAGAATCAAGTTAAACATCAATTTAGAAACATGGAACAAAGAAAAAATATATGACAGAGTTGGATTGAATGAAGAAACTTTAAAAATCTTAGACTCAAAAATAACTAAAAAGACGATTCCTGTTAGACCGGGTAGAAACTTAGCAGTTATTATTGAAGTTGCTGCGATGAACTATCGATTAAACAACATGGGAATTAATACTGCTGAAGAGTTTAATAATCGTCTTAATGCAGAAATTTTGAAAAATGCACGTAAGGAGAATGAATAATGGAAGTGTTAGGCATTGATCCCGTAGCGATACAATTAGGACCGCTAGCAATACGATGGTATGGTATTATCATTGCTTCCGGTATATTAATTGGATATCTAATCGCACAAAGAACTGCTAAAAAAGTTGGAATAAAAGAAGAATCTCTTATAGATTTAATTATATGGTGTGTCGTAATGGCAATTATCTGTGCACGTATTTATTACGTAGCGTTTGAATGGGATTATTACAGTCAACATTTAGCAGAAATACCACTTATTATGAATGGTGGTATAGCTATTCATGGTGGATTGATTGGTGCCTTTTTAACAGGGTTCATCATTTGTCGTAAAAAGAATTTGTCATTCTTCCAAATGGTTGATATTGTCGCGCCAAGCATCATTTTGGCACAAGCAATTGGTAGATGGGGTAACTTTATGAATCAAGAAGCGCACGGTGGACCTGTTTCACGTAGTTTTCTTGAGAATTTACATATACCTGAATTTATTATTAACCATATGCAAATAGACGGTATTTATTATCAACCAACATTTTTATATGAATCAATTTGGAATATAATTGGTTTTGTTATTTTATTACTCATTAGACCAAACTTGAAAATTGGTGAGACATTCTTTGCTTATTTAATTTATTATTCAATTGGTAGATTCTATATAGAAGGTTTAAGAACGGATAGCTTGATGCTTACTGAACATTTAAGAATTGCTCAAGTTATATCGATTGTGATTATTGTCGTTTCTATTATTTGTATTATTTATAGAAGAGTACGTTATAATCCGAAAAAATTTAGAGATGTTAAAGGTTATTATCATAACTAATGTGAAAGAAGTGTTTATGTGAGAGCATTAAAGACTAAAAAAGTAGATGGTGCGAATCCATTATGGAAAATGTATGAAACAGTACGTTTTATAAAAGTGTTTAAAAATGTTATTATCATTGAAATTAGTAGATATTTACCGAGTGTTAAATGGAAACATTTTCTATACAGAAAAGGGCTTAAGATGAAAGTTGGGCAAAAGACAGCTTTCGCATATAAAGCAACGCCTGATATTATGTATCCTGAACTTATCACTATCGGTAAAAACTGTGTAATAGGATATAATGCAACCATTCTATGTCATGAATATTTAGTCGAAGAATATAGAATTGGCCGTGTAAACATTGGAGATAATGTCTTAGTTGGTGCAAATGCCACTATACTTGCAGGCGTGAGTATAGGTGATAATGCTGTTATAGCAAGTGGTACAATCGTGACGAAAGATGTACCTAATGATATGATGGCATATGGCAATCCTATGGAACTTAAAAAAAGGCGGTGAGTCAGTCGTTGGGAGAAAATTCAAATGTCATACACGTAAAGTTTGATAAAGACTTCTATTATCATAAAGCAATGGAAAAAATGAGAGAACAAGATTTCGGATATGCCGAGTCTTTATTTAAAAAAGCGCTTGAACTATCACCTAATGATTTTGTGATTATACCGCCTTATGCTGAATGTCTTGTAGAGCTAAATAAAAATACTCAAGCTGAAGAAATGATGTTCGATCAAATTGTGAAAGAAAATTTTGTGACAGATTATTATTTTTATTTAAGTCAAATGTATATAAAGACGAATGAACCTAATAAAGCATTTTTATTTGGGTTGAGATATGTAACAGAAGAGGACGACCAAGATTATTTTGAAGAAATGATTCAAATGTTTGAAGTAAAGTATAATGATCAAACAATTGTGGAAGAAGAAGCGGAAAGATTTGTGATTCAACATATTTTTCAATACTTATTTTCACATGGCAGGTTACAAGAAGCGAATGAATATATTGATAGACAACGTGCTAAATTACAAGAAGATAAACATATTATGAATTTAAAAGCGATGTCTATGTTATACAATAGTCAATATGACGAAGCGGAGATATTGTTACAAACGATATTGGAAGATAATCCTTCTGATATTTACGCTTTATGTCATATGACGTTATTGCTATACAACACGCAACAGCTAGAACGTTATGAGCAATATCTGAATCAATTAAGTAAATTACATCCTATTAATGATGAAGAATCTTTTAAATTGGGTGTTGTTCTAAGCTATTTAGGAAAGCATAAACCTTCTAATCAATTATTAGTGCCTCTTCTAAAAAAAGCACAAGCTGCTACGCCACAATTACACCACGCCTTAAGTTACAACTTCTATCATTTAGGATATTTAGATGAAGCGAAAAGACATTGGCAAAGATTTGAAGATAGTGTACAATATCATAGTCAATTGCCACCTTGGAAAATTGATGAACTCAAAGATATGTTAGACCGTCATGTGTTACCTTTATTAAAAGACGAAGACTATCGATATAGATTATATGGCATCTTTTTATTAGGGCATATGAAACATAGAGAACTCGTTATGTCTCATGAAATATGGGAAGTTCTTGAAAGTTTACCAGACTATGAAAGGTTATATATAACGTATACTTTTCAAGATTTACATTTAAACAAGTTAGGCTTTATTGATAAAGGTATGAAGCTTATCGAACAATCCACATATCAAAAATATGGTAAAGAGATTTTTGTATCATGGATTGAACATGCAGAAATGCTCATTGCAGATAATGAATCGATTGAACAAGTTGAACATTATGTTGCAGCATCAATTTATATTTATTTAAAGATGTTAAATAAAAAAATAACTAAAAAAGAGATTAAAGATACATTTCATATTACGACGTATCGCTTGAATAAAGCGATCAATGCTATTTTGAGCATATAGTTATGAATAGTAATGATTATGATGTACAATTCTACTGAATTAATAAGAGGAGGCAGTTTATAAATGACTACACAAGTAGATTATGATGTAATTATAGTTGGGGCAGGACCAGCAGGAATGACTGCTGCAGTGTATGCTTCAAGAGCAAATTTATCAACTGTAATGATAGAACGAGGTATGCCAGGTGGACAAATGGCAAACACTGAAGATGTAGAGAACTTCCCTGGCTTTGATTTAATAACAGGTCCAGACTTATCAACTAAAATGTTTACACATGCACAAAAATTTGGTGCTAAATATGAATATGGTGACATTAAAGAAATAGAAGATAAAGGTTCTTATAAAGTTGTAAATATGGGTGACAAAACATTAACAGCTCGTGCAATTATCATTGCAACTGGTGCAGAGTACAAAAAAATTGGTGTACCAGGTGAACAAGAATTAGGTGGACGTGGTGTAAGTTACTGTGCAGTATGTGACGGTGCATTCTTTAAAGGGAAAAACTTATACGTAATCGGTGGCGGAGATTCAGCTGTCGAAGAAGGTATTTTCTTAACTAAATTTGCAGACAAAGTTACAATTGTTCACAGAAGAGACGAATTAAGAGCTCAAAAAATTATTCAAGACCGTGCATTTAAAAATGAAAAAATTGATTTCATTTGGAACACAACATTAAAAACAATTAATGAAAAAGATGGTAAAGTAGGGTCAGTAACATTAGTTTCAACTGAAGACGGATCAGAGTCAGAACACCAAGCTGATGGTGTATTCATCTATATCGGTATGAAACCATTAACTAAACCATTTGAATCATTAGGCATTTTAAATGAAAATGGCTATATCGAAACAAATGATGAAATGGAAACTAAAGTACCAGGTGTATATGCAGCAGGCGATGTTCGTGAAAAAACATTACGTCAAATCGTTACAGCAACAGGTGACGGCAGTATCGCAGCACAAAATGCACAAGCATATATCGAATCATTAGAAGACGAAGAACAATTAATATAATTTGAGTAGTGAAGAGGCGAGGACACATGTCCCGCCTCTTTTTTTATGTGGATGGTAGGTGCGGAATGTGATTATCGGTAGGTCCGGATGTGGAAAATATGGACCGATACGGAAAATTACCGGTCCAGAAATGTGGAATATGGACCGATACGGAAAATTACCGGTCCAGAAATGTGGAATATGGACCGATAAAAATAATTACCGGTCCAGAAACGGAAAATATGGACCGATAAATAAAATTACCGGTCCAGAAACGGAAAATATGGACCGATAAATAAAATTACCGGTCCAGAAATAGAGAATATGGACCGATAAAAAAATTTACCGACCCGAAAACAGGATTTTCAGTCCGATAAAAATAAATATCGACCCAAAAACGAAACATCAATATAATCGATGCTATTTCATAAGTGATTATTACCTTAATATTACGGGAAAGATACACTAGTATTGGCCATTTATTTAATGTTTTTTGTGGTGTAATCATGTAAGATAAAAGTATATATGATCGTTAAAGGAGAACTGTTATGCAACCTATCGACAAAACTAATGTAAAAAATGAACTTCTCGTGGTTACAGGAATGTCCGGTGCGGGTAAATCAGTCGCGCTACAAGCTTTAGAAGATTTAGGATATTTTTGTGTTGATAATCTACCGCCTATATTATTGCAAAAATTTGTTGATTTAATGGATCAGGGTAATCCTTCTTTATCAAAAGTTGCAATTGGTATCGATTTAAGAGGTAAGGATTTCTTTGGAAATTTAAGAGATGAATTAGATTATATACAAAGTGAGAAAAAAGTAGTAGTAGATATTTTGTTTTTAGAAGCGAGCGATAAAAAATTAATTTCTAGATATAAAGAAACAAGAAGAACACATCCTTTAAGTGAGGAAGGTAGTTTATTATCTGCAATTGAAAGAGAAAGATCTTTATTAAGTGATATTAAAGGTATCAGTAACTTTGTGATTGATACGACTGAAAAGAAACCTAAAGAATTGAAACAAGAACTTGTAGAAGCATTTGAAGAAGATCCTTCTACAACATTTCAAGTAAGAGTGATGAGCTTTGGATTCAAACATGGTATGCCTATTGATGCAGATATAGTTTTTGATGTACGATTTTTGCCAAATCCATATTATGTTGAAGAGTTAAGACCTATGACTGGTCTCGACGATGAAGTTTATCAATATGTGATGAAATGGAAAGAGACGAATACATTTTATAAAAAGTTTAGTGATCTGTTAATGTTTATGTTGCCAGGTTATAAGAAAGAAGGGAAATCCCAATTGACGATTGCAATCGGTTGTACGGGTGGTCAACATAGATCTGTAGCACTTGCGAAACGTTTAGGGGAAGATATTAAAGAGAACTTTGACTATGTTGTGTATACATCACATCGCGATGCACATATTGAAAGTAAGCCAAGAACATGAAAAGATTAAAAGTCGTCTTAATTGGCGGAGGAACCGGTCTTTCTGTATTAGCAAGAGGGTTAAAGGAATATCCAATAGATATTACCGCCATTGTAACTGTAGCAGATGATGGTGGTAGTACTGGTAAAATTCGTGATGTGATGGATATACCTGCTCCTGGCGATATCAGAAATGTATTAGCGGCACTTAGTGACACTGAACCAATGCTTGAAAAGTTATTCCAATATCGTTTTGAAGAAGAAGAACTTGGCAGTCATTCAATCGGAAATTTATTGTTAGCAGCAATGACAAATATTACGGATGATTTTGGACATGCTGTAAAAGAATTAAGTAAGCTATTGAATATTAAAGGACAAGTCATTCCATCAACAACGAGAAGTGTTGTGCTGAATGCAGTTATGTCAGATGGTGAAATCATTGTCGGAGAATCTAAAATTCCTAAGACAGATAAGAAAATTGAAAAAGTATTTTTAACCCCTCAAGATATTGAACCGATGAAAGAAGCAATAGATGCAATTGAAGAAGCGGATTTAATTGTAATGGGACCAGGTTCTTTATATACAAGTATAATGCCTAATTTAATTTTGAATAAAGTTAAAGATGCAATAGTTAATACTGAAGCGGAAAGATTATATGTATGTAACCTTATGACTCAAAAAGGTGAAACAACAGGTTATTCAGTAAGTGATCATGTTAAAGCTATTCATGACCATGTAGGCGCATCATTTATTGACTTTGTAATATGTCAAAATAAGCGTTTCGATAAAGATATCTTATTAAGATATGAACAAGAAGAAGCTAAACAAGTTGAATTTGATGGTGAGAAATTGAAAGAAATGGGTGTACAATGTATTCATGATAATGAATTAGTAAGTATCACACCTCATCAATACATTAGACATAACAATAAAGTGTTGGCACAACTCATTTACGAAATAGCCTTAAGAGAAATCAGTACAATTCAATATAAGAAAGATAAATAATTGTATACTCAAGAGAAAACAGACAAACGAAAATAATGATTTTTAATGAAGCAAATGAGACACTCATTCATGTCCAATTTGCTTCATTTTTTTATGGAAATCGAGTAATATAAATGTAAGGGTTTTCAATTCGGGGTGATGGGTCATGAAAAGTGTTCAAATATTAATGGTGATATTAGGTTGTATATTTTTACTCATAGGTTTAATCGCAAATCAGCAGATAGGTATTTCATTTTTAATCATTGGTTTGGCGATGATTTTATTTGGAGTTATTAAAGAACCTTCAAGTAAAACATAAAAAGTTCAAGTTTAAAAACTTGATACGCCCGGCTATTCCATGTAATATGAAATAGATGCAAAACGTATGATATGTCTTTTGGCATATCATTATTTTTATGTGCGTATAAACTAAGAAAGGATGATCTGCTGTGAGCTTTGCTTCAGAAATGAAAAATGAATTAACAAGAATTGAAGTAGATGATTGTTGCGCCAAGGCAGAACTTTCAGCTTTGATTAGGATGAACGGTAATTTAAGCATATCTAATCAGCAATTTGTTATAAATGTACAAACTGAAAATGCAGCGATAGCACGTCGAATATTTTCATTAATAAAAAAATGCTTCGGTGTTGAAGTTGAATTATTAGTGAGAAAGAAAATGAAACTTAAGAAAAATAATATATATATTAGTCGAATAAAAGTAAAAGCTAAAGAAATATTAGATGAGCTTGGTATTTTACAAGATGGCATGTTTAAACATGAAATAGATAAAGATATTTTACAAAAAGATTGTTGTAAAAGAAGTTATTTAAGAGGTGCATTTCTAGCAGGGGGTTCTGTTAATAACCCAGAGACTTCTTCTTATCATCTTGAAATCTTTTCATTATACGAAGAACATTCAGCAGATTTAACCGCACTCATGAATCAATATGATTTAAATGCTAAATTATTAGAGCGCAAAAAAGGGTTTATCAGTTATTTGAAAGAAGCTGAAAAGATTTCCGATTTCTTAAGTTTGATAGGTGGCTATCAAGCACTCTTGAAGTTTGAAGATGTAAGAATTATTCGGGATATGAGAAATTCAGTTAACCGATTAGTCAATTGTGAGACGGCTAACTTAAACAAAACAGTGAGTGCCGCCATGAAACAAGTTGAGAGCATTCAGCTCATCGATAAAGAAATTGGTATTGATAACTTGCCAGATCGTTTAAGAGAAGTTGCAAGACTTAGAATAGATAATCAAGATGTTTCAATTAAAGAATTAGGTGAAATGGTAAGCACAGGTAAAATTTCTAAATCAGGTATTAATCATAGATTACGTAAATTAAATGAAATGGCTGAAAAAATTAGAAACGGCGAGACAATTCAACAATAAAAAAAGCACCTGGGACAATTCATGTCTCAGGTGCTTCTTTATTAATATATTTATTTAATATCTTCTGGATGCATAACATCATCGATTAAACCATATTCTTTAGCTTCTTCAGCTGTTAAGAAGTTATCACGATCAGTGTCTTTTTCAATTTTTTCAATTGGTTGTCCAGTTCTTTCAGATAAAATTTTATTTAATTTCTCACGTGTACGTAAAATATGACGAGCTGCAATTTCAATTTCAGTAGCTTGTCCTTGTGCACCGCCAAGTGGTTGGTGAATCATAACTTCACTATTTGGTAATGCATAACGTTTACCTTTAGCACCAGCTGCTAGTAGGAATGAACCCATAGATGCTGCCATACCGATACAAATAGTTTGAACATCAGGTTTGATGTGTTGGATTGTATCGTAAATCGCAAATCCTGCTGTTACACTACCGCCTGGAGAGTTGATATATAAGTAAATATCTTTCTCAGAATCTTGAGCTTGTAAGAATAGTAATTGTGAAACGATTGAGTTAGCTACATTGTCATCGATAGCTGACCCTAACATAATAATGCGGTCTTTCAATAAACGTGAATAAATATCATAAGCGCGTTCTCCGCGGTTTGTTGTTTCAATAACTGTTGGTATTAAATTCATCAGTTAATCCTCCTTTGAATATCTTAATGACCATATCATACACTACAAAGTCAAACATGGTCAAAAAATATGACCTACTGATGAATATTATAACTTAAATAGCTGATTTATACACTGGGAATTTGTGATATGAGTTGTCAATGTTAGCATAAATGATATAATAGTTTCCGTAATCAACGAGCTGTGTGCAGTGAATTTGTGTGACTTCTATATTAAAATAGTCACATCTTTTTCTGATGAAATACTCTCTTTGAGTTGTATTCATTTTGCTTCACTCCTTAATAGTTGATAATTCTATTATATCGACAATATATTAAGTAGATATAAAGTGTTTATTAAGACTTATCTCTCCGTAGTGTAACGGATAACACGCAAGATTCCGGTTCTTGAAATGGGCGTTCGATTCGTCTCGGGGAGGCTTACTTTGTAAAGGATGATTTGGATGACAATTAAATTTTATGTTGGAACAAATTGTGGTTTATGTGAAGATGCTAAGATTCAAATTGAATTTTTTAAAGAATCGTACGATCATGAAATAAAAATAGATACTATTAATATTGAAGAAGATGATACATTACTTGAAAAATATATGTTAAGAATTCCAGTTGTTGAATATGATGGACAAGTTCTACAAGAAGGAAATATTGATTTCATCACATTGACAGAGGCATATAATCAATTGAAATAATAGGAAACGCTTTTAACTTGCATTCTATATATAAGGGGTGTATTATAAAACTGTAAACAGATATTATTTTTTTGACCCGCATGGGACGAAAAACGTCTAACCCAGGTTAGATATTGCCCATCTGTTAATCTTTGAGGAGGCGACTTGTTTATGGAAGATTTACTAAAAGTACAACATAGACTAGTTCCTGATTTGATTGACAAGATGTATCGACGCTTTAATATTTTATCGACAATCGAGAAGAAGCAGCCTATAGGTCGAAGAACGTTGAGTGATGTTATGAATGTCACTGAACGGGTATTGAGAACTGAGATAGAAATTTTAAAACAACAAGATTTAATCAGCGTTCGGTCAACTGGTATGAAATTGACTGAAACAGGCGAGCAAACGCTTGATTCTTTATCACATTATTTAACACTTTATTCTAGTTTTAATCATATTGAAGAAGAAATTTTTAATCGATATGGTGTGAAAGCTCATATAGTGAGAGGTAATTCGGATTTAGATGAGATGGTTAAAGCAGAAATGGGTAATGTTACTGCTGAATTACTAGAACAGTCATTATACGATCATGCTTCAGTATCAGTAACTGGTGGTTCAACAATGGCAAGAGTGAGTGAGTCATTACATCCATTAGATAAAGACATTTTGTTCACGCCAGCGCGTGGTGGTTTGGGTGAAAACGTTGTGTTTCAAGCGAATACAATTTGCGCAAGCATGGCAAATCGTACAGGTGGGTCATATAAAGTCTTGTATGTTCCAGACCAAGTGAGTGAAAGTTCATACGAAACTTTGCTGAAAGAACCTGCAGTTATTGAGGTGCTAGATGCAATACGTCGTTCAGATTTTATTATTCACGGTATTGGTGATGCGCTGAAGATGGCGGAAAGAAGGAAGACTTCTGAAGCAGTATTAAGCCAATTGAAACATCATCATGCTGTCGGAGAAGCTTTTGGTTATTATTTCAATGACAAAGGTGAGGTCGTGCATCGTGTTAAGACAATCGGTTTGCAACTAGAAGACTTAACAACAAAGACAAACATTTTTGCAGTAGCAGGTGGGACATCTAAAGCAGAAGCGATAAAAGCTTATCTTGAGATTGCGCCAAAGAATACAATTCTTATCACCGACGAAGGTGCTGCAAAAGCAATAATCAATTTGGAATAAAAGGTTATTTAACCTTTTTGAATAAAAAATAAAAAGGAGGCCATCATAATGGCAACTAAAGTAGCAATTAATGGTTTTGGTAGAATAGGTCGTTTAGCATTTAGAAGATTACAAGAAGTTGAAAATATCGAAGTAGTAGCAATCAACGATTTAACAGATGACGCAATGTTAGCTCATTTATTAAAATATGATTCAACACAAGGTCGTTTCAAAGACGAAGTAGAAGTTATCGAAGGCGGATTCCGCGTAAACGGTAGAGAAATCAAAACTTTTGAAAATCCTAACCCTAAAGAATTACCATGGGGCGATTTAGATATCGATGTAGTACTAGAATGTACTGGTTTCTTCGCTGACAAAGACAAAGCTTCAGCTCACATCGAAGCAGGTGCTAAAAAAGTATTAATTTCAGCTCCAGCATCAGGTGACTTAAAAACTATCGTTTATAACGTTAACCATGACGAATTAGACGGATCTGAAGAAATCGTTTCAGGTGCATCTTGTACAACTAACTGTTTAGCTCCAATGGCTAAAGTATTAAATGATGAATTCGGTATCGTTGAAGGTTTAATGATGACAATTCACGCTTACACTGGTGACCAAAATACTTTAGATGCTCCACATGCTAAAGGTGACTTCCGTCGTGCTCGTGCAGCTGCTCAAAACATCGTACCTAACTCAACTGGTGCTGCTAAAGCAATCGGTTTAGTAATTCCAGAATTAAAAGGTAAATTAGATGGATCAGCTCAACGTGTTCCAGTAGCAACTGGTTCAGTAACAGAATTAACAGCTGTATTAGACAAAGAAGTTTCAGTTGAAGAAATCAATGCAGCAATGAAAAATGCTACAAATGATTCATTCGGTTACACTGAAGACGAAATCGTATCTTCTGATATCATTGGTATCACTTACGGTTCATTATTCGATGCAACTCAAACTCGTGTTATGACAGTTGGAGATCGTCAATTAGTTAAAACTGTATCTTGGTATGACAATGAAATGTCTTACACTTCACAATTAGTTCGTACTTTAGAATATTTAGCAGCTCAAGCTAACAAATAATTTAAATAATTGAACTAAATAGGTTATGCTTATGAGTAAGCGGGGAGCACAACGCTTCTCCGCTTATTTTTAATCGTAAAGTATTTTCTATTATCTAGAGGAGGAAGACAAGTCATGGCAAAGAAGAATGTTAAAGACGTAGAATTAAAAGGTAAAAAAGTACTTGTAAGAGCAGATTTTAATGTACCAATGAAAGATGGTGCAATTACAAACGATAACAGAATCGTTCAAGCGCTTCCTACAATAAAATACATTATCGAACAAGGCGGTAAAGTTATTTTATTCTCACATTTAGGTAAAGTGAAAACTGAAGAAGATAAACAAGGATTGTCACTTAAACCAGTAGCAGAACGCTTAAGTGAATTATTAAATAAAGAAGTAACATTCGTACCAGAAACTCGTGGTGAAGCGTTAGAAAGCGCAATCGACAGATTATCTGAAGGCGATGTATTAGTATTTGAAAATACACGTTTTGAAGATGTTGATGGTAAAAAAGAATCTAAAAATGATCCTGAATTAGGTAAATACTGGGCTTCATTAGGTGATGTATTTATCAATGATGCATTCGGTACAGCTCACCGTGAACATGCGTCTAACGTAGGTATTGCATCTAATATTGAAACAGCATCAGGTTTCTTAATGGATAAAGAAATTAAATTTATCGGCGGCGTTGTAAGTGAACCTGAACGTCCTTTAGTAGCAATTTTAGGTGGCGCGAAAGTGTCTGATAAAATTGGTGTTATCGAAAACTTATTAACAATTGCTGATAAAGTTATCATCGGTGGAGGAATGGCATATACATTCTTCAAAGCACAAGGTAAAGAAATCGGCTTATCTCTTCTTGAAGAAGACAAAGTAGATTTTGCTAAAGATTTACTTGAACGTGCTGGCGATAAAATTATTTTACCGGTTGATTGTAAAGTAGCTAAAGAATTTTCAAATGACGCTGAAATTACAGTTGTTTCTGCTGATGAAATTCCTACTGATCAAGAAGCAATGGATATCGGTCCTAAATCAGTTGAAGTATTTAGTGAAGCTCTACAAGGTTCAAATACAGTTGTTTGGAATGGTCCAATGGGCGTATTCGAATTTAGTAACTTTGCACAAGGTACAATTGGCGTATGTAAAGCAATCGCTAATTTAAAAGATGCTACAACAATTATCGGTGGTGGAGATTCAGCTGCAGCAGCGATGGACTTAGGATTTGCTGATGATTTCACACACATTTCTACAGGTGGCGGAGCTTCTCTAGAATATCTAGAAGGTAAAGCATTACCAGGTATCGAAGCAATTTCTGAAAAATAATCATAAAAGGAGTTTATATATCATGAGAAAACCAATTATCGCAGGTAACTGGAAAATGAATAAAACAGTTCAAGAAGCAAAAGACTTTGTTAATGAACTTCCAGCATTACCAGATACTAATGAGGTAGATTCAGTAATTTGTGCACCAACTTTACAATTAGATGCACTTGTTAACTTAACTAAAGAAGGCGTAGCACAAGGCTTACAAATTGGTGCGCAAAATGCATACTTTGAAGATAATGGTGCTTTCACTGGTGAAACATCTCCAGCAGCACTTGAAGATTTAGGTGTTAAGTATGTCGTTTTAGGACATTCTGAACGTCGTGAATACTTCCACGAAACTGACGAAGATGTTAATAAAAAAGCATTAGCTGTATTTTCTCATAATATGACACCAATTATTTGTGTTGGTGAAACATTAGAAGAAAGAGAAGCAGGTAAAGCTGAATCAGTAGTAGGTGGTCAAGTTGAAGCAGCACTTAAAGGTTTCACAGAAGATCAAGTTAAAGCGACAGTAATCGCTTATGAACCTATCTGGGCAATTGGTACTGGTAAATCTTCAACTTCTGAAGATGCTAACCAAATGTGTGCACACGTACGTAACGTTGTTGCAGGTGCTTTCTCTCAAGAAGCTGCTGATGCTTTACGTGTACAATACGGTGGTAGTGTTAAACCAGAAAACATTAAAGAATATATGGCTCAATCAGATATCGATGGCGCATTAGTTGGCGGCGCTTCATTAAAAGTTGATTCATTCGTAGCATTATTAGAAGGTGCTAAATAATGGCTAAACAACCAACAGCACTTATCATTCTTGATGGTTTTGCTAATCGTGAAGAAGAGCATGGTAATGCGGTAAAACAAGCCAACAAACCAAATTTTGATAGATATTACAACAAATATCCACATAACGAATTATCAGCATGTGGTTTAGATGTAGGTCTACCAGAAGGTCAAATGGGTAACTCTGAAGTAGGTCACTTAAACATTGGTGCAGGAAGAATTGTTTATCAAAGTTTAACTAGAATCAATAAATCAATTGAAGATGGCGATTTCTTTGAAATTGACGCACTTAAACAAGCAATGGATCACGTTGTAAAAAATGATTCAACGCTACATTTAATGGGACTTTTATCAGATGGTGGTGTTCACAGTCACTACAAACATCTATTTGCACTATTAGAATTGGCCAAAAAACAAGGTGTTAAAAAAGTTTATGTTCACGGATTCTTAGACGGACGTGACGTTGATCAAAAATCAGCACTTAAATATATTGAAGAAACTGAAAATAAATTTAAAGAGCTAGGTATAGGTCAATTTGCTTCTATTTCTGGTCGTTATTACGCTATGGATAGAGATAAACGTTGGGATCGTGAAGAAAAAGCTTACGATGCAATGTCTAATGGCGTTGGACATGTATATGCAACTGCAGTTGAAGGTGTAGAAGCTAATTATCAAGAAGGTCTAACAGATGAATTTGTTGTTCCATTTATCGTTAAAGACGAAGAAAAAGGTGTAGAAAACACTGGCGTAAATAGCCATGACGCTATGGTATTCTTTAACTTCCGTCCAGATAGAGCGGCACAACTTAGCCAAGTATATACAAATGAAAAATTTGAAGGTTTTGAAATTAAACGTAAACTAGATGATTTATTCTTTGTTACTTTTACAAACTATAGTGATGATGTTATTGCCGAAGTTGCTTTTAAACCAGTTGATATCAAAAATACAATCGGTGAAGTAGCTGAGAAAAATAATTTAAATCAATTAAGAATTGCTGAAACAGAAAAATTCCCTCATGTTACTTATTTCATGAGCGGTGGTAATCATGCAGAGTTTAAAGGTGAAAGAAGAGTATTAATCGATTCACCAAAAGTTGCAACATACGACTTGAAACCTGAAATGAGTGCATATGAAGTAAAAGATGCTTTAATCAGTGAGTTAGATAAAGGTGATTTAGATTTAATTATCTTAAACTTTGCGAACCCTGATATGGTTGGTCATAGTGGTATGCTTGAACCAACAATTAAAGCAATTGAAGCAGTAGATGAATGTTTAGGTGAAGTTGTTGATAAAATTTTATCAATGAATGGTACAGCTATCATTACAGCAGACCATGGTAACTCTGATGAAGTGTTAACAGATGACGAATCACCTATGACAACTCATACAACAAACCCTGTTCCTGTTATTGTGACAAAAGAAGGGGTAGAAGTAAGAAGTGGAGGTCGCTTAGCAGACTTAGCACCAACACTTATAGACTTACTTGGAGTAGAAAAACCAGAAGATATGACTGGTGAATCATTAATTAAATAATAAATTATAAATTTATAAAGGAGTTTTAATTATGCCAATTATTACAGATATTTATGCACGCGAAGTATTAGACTCTCGTGGTAATCCAACAGTAGAAGTAGAAGTATTAACTGAAAGCGGTGCTTTTGGTAGAGCTTTAGTACCATCAGGTGCTTCAACAGGTGAATATGAAGCAGTAGAATTACGTGACGGAGACAAAGATCGTTACTTAGGTAAAGGTGTTCTTAAAGCTGTAGAAAACGTTAACGAAATCATTGCACCTGAAATCATTGAAGGTGAATTCTCAGTATTAGAACAAGTTTCTATCGACAAATTAATGATCGCTTTAGACGGTACACCAAACAAAGCTAAATTAGGTGCTAATGCTATCTTAGGTGTTTCTATCGCAGTAGCTCGTGCTGCAGCTGACTTCTTAGGTCAACCATTATACAAATATCTTGGTGGATTCAACGGTGTTCAATTACCAGTACCAATGATGAACATTGTTAACGGTGGTTCTCACTCAGACGCACCAATCGCATTCCAAGAATTCATGATTTTACCAGTAGGTGCTGAATCATTCAAAGAAGCTTTACGTTGGGGAGCAGAAATCTTCCATAACTTAGCTAAAATCTTAAAATCTCGTGGTTTAGTAACTGCAGTAGGTGACGAAGGTGGTTTCGCTCCTAAATTTGAAGGTACTGAAGACGGTGTTGAAACAATTTTAGAAGCAATCAAAGCAGTTGGTTTAGAACCAGGTAAAGATGTATTCTTAGGATTCGACTGTGCAGCATCAGAATTCTACGAAAACGGCGTATATGACTATGCTAAATTCGAAGGTGAAAATGGTGCTAAACGTTCTTCTGAAGAACAAGTAGACTTCCTTGAAGAATTAGTAAACAAATACCCAATCATCACTATCGAAGACGGTATGGATGAAAATGACTGGGACGGCTGGAAACTTCTTACTGACCGTATCGGCGACCGCGTACAATTAGTAGGTGACGATTTATTCGTAACAAACACTGAAAAATTATCTGAAGGTATCGAAAAAGGTATCGGTAACTCAATCTTAATCAAAGTTAACCAAATCGGTACTTTAACAGAAACATTCGAAGCAATCGAAATGGCTCAAAAAGCTGGTTACACTGCAGTTGTATCACACCGTTCAGGTGAAACAGAAGATACTACAATCTCTGATATCGCAGTAGCAACTAACGCTGGCCAAATCAAAACAGGTTCATTATCAAGAACTGACCGTATTGCTAAATACAACCAATTATTACGTATCGAAGATGAATTATTCGAAACAGGTAAATTCGAAGGAATCAAAGCTTTCTATAACTTATCAAAATAATTGAGCATATAAATAAAAATGGTTCACATAAAGCCCAAAAGATGTCGTCACATCTTTTGGGCTTTTTATAGTTGCTATAGAAATTTTGGTGGGTAAAGTAGGGAGGTGTTTGGTGGAGAATATGGATAGAGGAAGGCTGGAGTGGTCGGAGCGGTTGGGTGATTATCGGAGTGGATTATCGGGATATGTGAGTTAAAGGTGGAGTAAACACACATCTTTTCAAAAAAAATATGATTTTTTGGGAATGAACATTTTTGATTGCTTAAAAAATTGACTAGTCATGGCTTAACTACCCAATAAAGCCAAGAGATGCCTCAAGTCGTAGCTTAACTTCCTAATAAAGCCAAGAGATGTCTCAAGTCGTAGCTTAACTTTCTAATAAAGCCAAGAGATAGCCCAAATCGTAGCTTAACTTTCTAATAAAGCCAAGAAATAGCCCAAATCGTAGCTTAACTTCCTAATAAAGCCAAGAGATGGTCCAAGTCGTAGCTTAACTTCCTAATAAAGCCAAGAGATGGTCCAAGTCATAGCTTAACTTTCTAATAAAGCCAAGAGATGGTTCAAGTCATAGCTTAACTCCTGAATAAAGCCAAGAGATGCCTCAAGTCGTAGCTTAACTCCTAAATAAAGCCAAGAGATGGCCCAAGTCGTAGCTTAACTACCTAATAAAGCCAAGAGATGGTCCAAGTCATAGCTTAACTTCTGAATAAAGCCAAGAGATAGCCCAAGTCGTAGCTTAACTTCTAAATTAAGCCAAGAGATAGCCCAAGTCGTAGCTTAACTCCTGAATAAAGCCAAGAGATGCCTCAGGTCGTAGCTTAACTTCTAACTTAAGCCAAGGGATAGCCCAAGTCGTAGCTTAACTTTTGAATAAAGCCAAGAGATCGCCTAACTCATAGCTTAACTTCTAACTTAAGCCAAGAGTTCCCCCAAATCGTATCCTCTCACCGATTAAAGCCAAGAAATCCTACTCTACACAATTAAATCCCACACTACACATTTAAACCACAAACTATATACCTCTCATCTCCTACAACTACATTACCAAACAAATTCTTTAACGCTTTAAATCAATACTATTTTATCATTTCATTCTATTTGAAAATGTTCTATAATAGAGGCAATGAATTTTATAGGAGGATCATAATGACGATTAATTTAAAAAGTGCAAAATCACCTTGGTCTAGTTTAGATGGTGTGGATCAATTATCTCTTCATCCTATTAAAGAAGCATTTAATAAAGAAGTCATGATTCCGGGTAGTAAGAGTGTAACGAATCGTGCTTTTATTTTGGCTGGTTTTAGTAAGGGTACTTCTAAATTATCTGGATACTTAAAGAGTGATGACACATACTGGTGTATGGAAACAATTAAAAAACTAGGTGCGACTGTTGAAGCTGTAGGTGATGAACTTCATATTACAGGTATTAATCGTTCAGAGTTACCTGAGAAACAACAAGTATTTATTGGTTCTGCTGGTACGACTGCTCGATTCTTACCAGGTATTTTAGGAACTCAAGAGAAAAGTGAAATCACTATTACTTCAACTGAACAACTTGCTGGTAGACCTCACAAGACTTTACATGATGCATTAAAACAATTAGGTGTTCAATTAACGTATCTTGAAAAAGAAGGTCAGTTACCAGTAACTATAAAAGGTGCACCGGAAACGGGTGGAAAAGTTTCAATTGCTGGTAATCAATCAAGTCAATTTATCAGTGGTTTATTAATGGCGGCACCTTTATTTAACAAACCAACTGAAATAGAACTTACGACTAAGATAGTTCAAAGCGCTTATGTGGATATTACAATTGAAATGATGAAACAATTTGGCATACATGTAGATGTATCAGATGATTATACACATATGAAAGTAGAACAAGGTGAGTATGAAGCAGCTACTTTACCATTAGAAGCTGACTTATCTACAGCATGCTATTTCATGGCATTAGCAGCACTTAATAAGTCTACGATTAAAATTAATCATTTAAATATGGAAAGTCATCAACCTGATTTAGAAGTTGTCGATATTCTTGAAAGAATGGGTGCAACTGTTGAAAAAGGTCCTGATTATGTTGTGATTTCTGGTCCTGAACAATTAAAAGGGAACTTAACAATTGATATGAATGCTTGCTCAGACCAAGCTTTAACAATTGGCAGTTTAGCTGTATTTGCTGATGGTCCAATTACAATTACAGGTGTAGAACATATACGTCATCATGAATGTAATCGTGTATCTGCATTAACAGAAAGTTTAACAAAATTAGGTATTGAAGTTACTGAACATCAAGATGGTTGGACTATTACGCCAGGTGATGTAAAGGCAGCAACTCTAGATACTTATGATGATCACCGTGTTGCAATGTCATTAAGTTTAATGGGTACTAAAGTTGATGGGATTAAATTATTAGATCCTTCATGTGTATCAAAGACTTGCCCAACATATTTTGAAATGTTAGCATCGTTAGGTATATCGGTTGAGTATCATTAATGAAAACTTGAGTGCATATTGTAAATATGCTATAATGCTACTGTTATAATAGACAGGAGGACCGAGTCCATGCATACATTTTTAATCGTCTTATTAATCATCGTTTGTATTGCATTGATTACCGTCGTATTACTTCAAGAAGGTAAGAGTACTGGTTTATCTGGTGCAATTAGTGGCGGAGCAGAACAATTATTTGGAAAACAAAAACAACGTGGAATAGATTTAATTTTACACAGAGTTACAATTATTTTAGCAATTTTATTTTTCTTATTAATGTTAGCAATTACTTACTTCAAAATGTAGTGGTCCGACTGTATTGTCGGACTTTTTTATTTATATACAAGTAAAAAAACGATACAATAGAACTAGATTATGTTAAAGGATGGTCATTCATGAGAATTCAATTACCTAAACCTTTCTTTTTTGAAGAAGGAAAAAGAGCAGTATTACTTTTACATGGATTTACAGGTAATTCATCAGATGTTAGACAATTAGGACGTTACTTACAGAAAAAAGGGTATACATCATATGCTCCGCATTATGAAGGTCATGGTAGACCACCAGAAGAGATATTGGAATCAAGTCCATATGTATGGTTTAAAGACTGTTTAGATGCATATGATTTTTTAGAAGAAAAAGGATATACTGAAATAGCAGTAGCTGGATTATCACTAGGTGGCGTATTTAGTTTAAAATTAAGTTTAAACAGAGATGTAAAAGGTATTGTAACAATGTGCTCACCTATGTATATAAAAACTGAAGGCACGATGTTTGAAGGTGTGTTAGATTATGCTAGAGAATTTAAAAAATATGAAGGCAAAACACCTGAACAAATTGAAGAAGAAATGAAACATTTTCATCCTACGAATACTTTGAAAGATTTACAAGAAACAATTCAAGGTGTGAGAGATCAAGTAGACGAAGTATTTGATCCATTGTTTGTTGTACAAGGTAGACTAGATGAAATGATTAACCCTGATTCAGCTAATATTATTTATAATGAATCATCTTCTGATGACAAAAATATTAAATGGTATGAAGAATCTGGTCATGTTATAACAATCGGACAAGAAAAAGAACAAGTATTTGAAGACGTATATCAATTCTTAGAATCATTAGATTGGTCCGAGTAAGACACACATAATATAAACGAGAAAGGAGGCCCACTATGAATCTAAGAGAAGAAGTTGAAGAAATCATCAATGATAAAGAATACAGTCCTATGACCGTAAGTGAATTTCAAGATGCAATAGGACTTAGTAATGCTGATTCATTTAAAGAATTAATTAAAGTTCTAGTTGATTTAGAACAAACGGGTCAACTAGAAAGAACAAAAACGGATAGATATAAGAAGAAAAGTAAGAAATCAGACCTTGTAAAAGGTACTTTAAGTCAACACAAAAAAGGATTTGCCTTTTTAAGACCGGAAGATGACACAATAGAAGACATCTTTATCCCACCTAATCAAATTAATAAAGCGATGGATGGCGATGAAGTATTAGTAGAAGTTGTGCCATCTCGTGGAGATCATAAAGGTAAGATTGAAGGTAGAGTTAAAGCAATTACGACACGTAATATTACGCAAGTTGTTGGTACTTATACAGAAGCGAAACATTTCGGTTTCGTATTACCTGATGATAAACGTATTACACAAGATATCTTTATTCCTAAAGGTAAAAATCTTGGTGCAATTGAAGGTCATAAAGTATTAGTAGAAATTACTGAATATGCCGATGGTACGCATAATCCTGAAGGTCATGTTAAAGCGATTCTTGGTCATAAGAATGATCCAGGTGTCGATATTTTATCTATCATATATCAACATGGTATTAATATTGAATTTCCTGACAATGTTATTCAAGAAGCTGAAAATGTACCAGATCAAATCAGTCCAGACGAAATTAAAGGTAGAAGAGATTTAAGAGATGAACTTACAATCACGATAGATGGTGCAGACGCAAAAGATTTAGATGACGCTGTCTCTGTAAAAGCTTTAGACAATGGCTTAACAGAACTTACAGTTAGTATTGCTGATGTCAGCTACTATGTAACAGAAAATAGTGAGTTAGACAAAGAAGCATATGACAGAGCAACAAGTGTATATCTTGTCGATAGAGTAATCCCTATGATTCCGCATAGATTAAGTAATGGTATTTGTTCATTAAACCCTCATGAAGATAGATTAACATTGAGTTGTAGAATGGAAATAGACCAACAAGGTGAAGTCATCAGACATGATATCTTTGAAAGTGTTATTCACTCAGATTATAGAATGACATATTCAGATGTAAATGCCATTATTGAAAATGACGATCAAGACATTCGTGAACAGTATTCAGAAATCACACCAATGCTTGATTTAGCACAACAACTATCAAAACAATTAATCGCTAAACGTAAAAGACGTGGGGAAATTGATTTTGATATTAAAGAAGCACAAGTATTGGTAGATGAAGATGGTATACCTACAGACATTAAAGTGAGAGAAAGAAATGATGCAGAACGATTAATCGAAAGCTTTATGTTATCTGCTAACGAAACGATTGCTGAACACTTTAGTAAACTCGAAGTGCCATTTATCTATCGTGTCCATGAGAATCCAAAAGCAGAAAGATTAAACCAATTCTTTGAATTTATTTCAAACTTTGGACTTGCTGTTAAAGGTTCAAGTGAAGACATACACCCTGCAACATTACAGAAAATTGTAGAAGAAGTTGCTGGACAGAAAGAAGAAATGGTTATTTCTACTTTAATGTTAAGAAGTATGCAACAAGCTAGATATAGTGAAGATAATTTAGGTCACTTTGGCTTGTCAGCAGATTACTATACACATTTCACATCTCCAATCAGAAGATATCCTGACTTGATTGTGCATAGATTAATTCGTAAATATTTAATTGAAAAATCTATGAACAGCAAACAAATTAGACATTGGGAAGAAATGTTGCCAGACATCGCTGACCATACATCTAAACGTGAGCGAAGAGCAATTGATGCTGAACGTGATACAGATGACTTGAAGAAGTCAGAGTATATGATTCAACACGTTGGAGAAGTGTTTACAGGTATTATCAGTTCAGTAGCGAACTTTGGTATGTTTGTAGAGCTAGAGAACACAATTGAAGGTATGGTGCATATCTCTAACTTAACAGATGACTATTACAACTTTGATGAGCGTAATATGGCCATTATAGGTGAGCGCCAAGCTAAAGTATTTAGAATTGGTGACAAAGTCGAAGTTAAAGTAATTAATGTTAACGTTGATGAGCGTATGATTGATTTTCAAATTGTTGGAATGCCAATAGCTGAAAAGAATAGAGAACGCTTAGCAAGAGAAAAAACAATCAAAGCAAAAAAACGTGGTACAGTTAAAGAACAAGATAAACCTAATAAGCATAAAAAAGGTAGAGCTAAAGGTAAACAAGGTGGCAATCAAGGTAAGCAAGGTAAGAAAAATAAAAAGCCTTATTACAAAGCAAAAGCTGTGAAAAACAAAGCAAGACGAAAGAAAAAATAGAAAGTAGGTGATGGATGTGCCAAAAGTTCAAAGTAAACCATTAGCACAAAATCGTAAAGCAAGCCATGATTACACAATAGAAGATACGGTTGAAGCGGGTATTGTACTTCAAGGTACTGAAATCAAATCCATTCGCCGAGGTAGTGCAAACTTAAAAGATTCATATGCGCGTGTATTTAATGGAGAAATGTATGTATATAACATGCATATCGCGCCATATGAAGAAGGTAACCGATTTAATCATGATCCATTGAGAAACCGAAAATTACTTTTAAAAAGAAAAGAAATCGATAAACTCTTTGGCATTACAAGAGAAAAAGGATATGCATTAATCCCACTTAAACTCTACATTAAAAACGGTTACTGTAAAGTTCTTTTAGGTGTAGCTAAAGGTAAACGTGACTATGATAAGCGACATGCATTAAAAGCAAAAGAAGCAAAACGTGACGTTGAAAGAGCAATGAAACAACGATATTAAGCAATTTGTATTGAAAAATCAATCAAAAATTGTTAAGATTAAATATACTTCTGTTAAAAGGAAGTATATTTCTTATTGAGGGGACGTTACGGATTCGACAGGGGTCCCCGAGCTTATGAAGCGTGTCGGAGGGTTGTCTTCGTCATCAACACAACAGTTATAATAACTGGCAAACAAGATAATTTAGCAGTAGCTGCGTAATAGCACTCTGCATCACCTAACCGCATCGCCTATGTGCCGTTAACGTGATTCAACTTAAGTAGGATACGCTCGTCACTGCCGTTTGAAGTCTGACGAGAAGAGATTAATCAAGCTAGCATTGTCTTCGGGTGTCAGTCCCCTGAGACAACGCGAAACCTTAACGACTAGACTACACACGTAGAAACATTTGTATCAGGATCTCTGGACGCGGGTTCAACTCCCGCCGTCTCCATTATATAGCCTATAACCCTTGTGGTTATGGGCTTTTTATTTTTGAGTGCACAAAAAGTGCACAAAAAGTGCACAAAAAGTGCACAGCACATAAAAATACACCCTAAATCATATTAGATTTTAGAGTGTATTAATTATAAATATTTTACTATTTCTTTTTGTGTACTAGGGTATAAATGTCCGTATCTGTTCATTACTTCGGTTGTATCAGCATGTCCTAATCGCTGGGCTATTATCATTATATTAGCACCATGATTGATTAAATGTGATGCATGACTGTGTCTTAATTCATGGATAACAATACGTGGGAATGTTTGCCCGTCTGGTAGGTTATCATCTAATATATTAAGTGCAGTCGTAAACCATCTATCAATAGTAGATTCACTGAATGACTTAAAGAACGTTCCAAATAATACATAATCATCTTTATAAACATTATTATCCTTATACCATGACTGATATTCTGTTAGATCGTCCATAACATGTTGTGGCAAATATATATCACGTATCGCTGCTTTAGTTTTAGGCGTTGTTACAGTACCATGATAATCAGTTTTATCTATATGTATGTAGTTCTCGTTAAAATTAATATCACGCCATGTAATAGCCCTTATTTCTCCTTTTCTAGCCCCAGTATAAAATAACAGTTTAAAGAAAAGTTTTTGTTGAATAGTTGGCAATACTTCCACAAACTCATTAAATTGTTCAACAGTCCAATAGTTCAATCGTTTGTTTGATTCTATCTCAAAATTACCTACAAGAGATGCTACATTTTGTTTTAGATCGTGATACTTCATAGCATGGTTAAGAATAGATACAAGAAATACATGCATCTTCTTTAAATATTCCCCAGAGTGTCCCTCTTTTAATTTCTTATTTTGAAATTTCATAATTGCTTTTGTATCAAGTTGATATACGTCTGTTTTCTTGAAGTGTGGTAGTAGATGATTATTAACGTGTGTCATTAGTGCCTTATAGCTGGACTGCTTACGTCTTGCTGAATACCAATCAGCATATTCAATTACCAATTCATCAAATGGCAACGTGTCAATATTGCCTATGCCCTCTAATTCATCTAATAGTTCATTGCACTTCTTAACTGCTTCTTTACGTTGCGAAAAGCCACTGCGCCTTATTTCTTGACGTGTATTTGTTTCATCATAGTATTTGATACGAAAGTAATAAGTACCACGTTTAGCATCTTTATATATGTTGTGTGAAATTTTTAAATCGTGATTCAATAAATATCACTCCTACTCAACATTTAAGTATTTTTTTAAGAAATCATCGAAACTATTTTTTATATCGTTGTACACATTATCTATTTCATTTTTATCATAATTATCATGATATTTAGCATCGTAATATTCATTTAATTTTAATAGTAAAACTTGCATGAAATTTATTTCATCACTTGTTGCATTTTGGAAAAACTTAATAGAATTATTTAAAAACTGTACTTCTATTAATGATAAATCTGTATTATCAATATTATTAAAAAAATTCGAGATTTTTTGAACTTTACTCCTTTTATCTTCATTCATTTTTTCTGACCAACTAAAAAATTCGGTTGCTATTTCATCTTCGGTTAAATCTCTTAGCATTTTTTCACCAGTGGTTAGATAATTCATACTAATATTAAGTTTTTCAGAAAGAAGTTCTAGTGTCTTGGTACTTATATTTTTTCTATTGTTTTCTAAATCGCTTAAATATGATTGAGAAATATTTATTTCTTTTGCAAACTGTTGTTGAGTAAAACCTTTTTCTTTTCTTATTTTTTTTATATTATCACCGATAGTCATATTTTCACCTCCTAATTATAATAACAGAAACAAAACAAAAAACACATTAAAATAAATAAAATGATTGCAATTTAAAGAATAAGTGTTATTATTACATTATATAGCTGATAGCGATATTTAATCGTTTTATTTTTTAAACTGAAATATCTCTAACGGCGTTATAAATGATGGGAGGAATTAACATGACAAAGAATTGGAATATTTATATTGCTAGAAATGAAGCAAAACAATCACAAGCATTTGTGGCAAAAAAATTAGGGATATCTCCACAGAGATTCCAATTGAAGGAATCAGGTAAAGCTGGTTTTACTATCGAAGAAGGCAAGATTTTATCAGAGTTATATGGTATGACACTTGATGAATTATTTAGTAATGAAATTAAAATTGGATCATAGGAGGACTTAAAAATGAAAACTAATCAAAGGAATCAATTATCAAAAGTATTAAAAAATATGGATAAAGTAATTAATCATAGTGAAGATATTACACTAAGCTATAACATTATTACAGAAATCGGACTAGCTGAAACACAGGTTATAGAGATTGCGATAAAACTTTTTAGAGAGAAATTATTAAACATTTTATGCGAATTAGATAGTGAGAGTGAAGAATTTAAAATATTAGATGATGTGACAATCTCTTTTAAAAACGTATTAAAAGATAAAAAAGAAATATACGAGTTTAGCGTAGTTAACGCAAACGGTGAAGTAAGGCACGAAATAGATCGCAAAAGACATTTGATAGGAATACTTGAGTGGGCATTAGATCAAATAGCTGGAAATATTGATATGGAGGCTGAATAAAATGCAATATAACTTATGGAAAATTGAAAATATCAAAAGTGACTTGAATATTTTAAAAGATAAAATCAGTGATCTAGTACAAAGTAATTTCTATATCACAGAAGATTATTTTCAAGATGAACATCTAGAAGATAAAGAAGATGTTGAAAGATTTGGGCTATCTTATCTAGAATTGAGGATTAAAACGAATCAATCTCATGAATTATTGCTCATATATCAAGAAGAAATGACTAAATTAGTTAAACGACTTGATGAAGAATTAATCAAGATTAAAGAAGGTGATTCTAATGCGTGAGATAGGTTTGATGTACTTCATATTATTAAGTGGAATGATACTCATTTATAAGGGCGTGGATTTTGTAACGGCATGTTATTTCGCAGTATTGATTACAGGCATGTTGGCTTACTTATACGTGAATATTTTGGAATTAAAAAAGCCTAATGTTGACGGCAATCAACAAAAGGCAAGAAATAATTAAAAATTTATATGTAATTTAATTTTAACACAAAGTGAGGTGGTGTTATAGTGGCAATCACAACAAAAGAAAAGATTTTAAAAGTAAATACTGAGAATGTACCAACAGAAATGGCTCACCTAGAACAGTGGGTGTTATGGCAGGCAGAACTAAATGAAAAGAATGGATACGATAAAATACCTTATCAGTTAATTGGATTAAAAGCATCATCAGTCAATCCTAGTTCATGGTCAAATTTTGAAAAGTCAGTTGAAAATCTCAATGATTATGATGGTGTGGGATTTGTACTAACTAAAGATGATGATTATATAGTTTTAGATTTGGACGATATCCACATAGACAGTGAAACTTACGAGCCATTGACGGATATCGCAAGAGAAGTAATGGACAAGACATGGTGGGAAGTATCACCATCTGGAACTGGAATACATGCTTATTTTAAAGGTACTTTACCAGATGAAGTTAAGCGTAAAAATAAAAGTGAACATTTGGAATTATACTCACATTCAAGATTCATGACATTTACAGGTGTAAATGACGGTATCACAAGAGAAATTTCAAGCGATCAATCATATATCAATACATTAGTAGAACGATATTTCAAGCGTGAAGTCATTACTAATGACACCATCATTGACGATGTAACACCTTCTAATCTTAATGATACGGAAGTTCTACAATTAATGGCTAAAAGTAAAGAAGCTGATAAGTTAAGTAAATTAATGAGTGGTGGCTGGCAAGAATTATTTGATTCACAATCGGAGGCAGATTTATCACTTTTAAATGCATTAGCTTTTTATACACAAAAGAATATAGTTCAAATGGACAGAATATTCAGAAATTCAGACTTATTACGTGAGAAGTGGGACGAGTTAAGAGGTGCTAAAACTTACGGTCAAATGAGTTTAGAAAAAGCAATAGCAGGTTGTAAAAATGTTTATGATCCAAATTATAAGAGTGCTATCGCAGATTTTGACATTATTTTGAATGAAGAATTTACAGTTAAAGATATGTTGATGAAAGCTGGTAAACAAGAACGTGAAAGATTAATAAGTGTATGGGAAGAAGAAGGTAAAAACGGACGAAAGCCAACATCAATTGGGACAAATAGATGTGCTTATATATTGGACGATTTACTTACATTTAGACTTTTTGATTTAGAAGAAAATACTAAATTAGCTATGTATCAAGAAGAAGAAGGTATTTATACACGTAACAGGACGATAATAAAAAGAGTCATTTCGTGGTTAGAGCCTAGACTAAATGAGAGAAAAGCAGAAGAAGTTATTTATCATTTAACTAACACTGCAAAAGTTACTAGACAAACAGAACAACCACACTTAATACCGGTTAATAATGGTGTGTTTAACAGAGAAACAGGCATACTTGAACCTTTTACTCCTAACTATGTATTTACTTCGAAAATATCAACAAACTATGTTCACAATGCTAAACAACCAAATATTAAAGACTGGGACTTTGATAAATGGTTAAGTGAAATAGCATGTGGTGATTCTGAAATCATCACTTTGTTATGGCAGGTTATCAATGATGCTATGAATGGCAATTACACAAGAAAGAAAGCCATATTTCTAGTTGGTGACGGCAATAACGGTAAAGGCTCATTCCAACAACTGTTATCTAATTTAATAGGGTTTAATAACATTGCAGGTTTGAAAGCTAATGAGTTTGAACAAGAATTTAAGTTAAGTGTTTTAGAAGGTAAAACTGCTGTTATTGGTGATGATGTGCCAGTAGGTATTAATATCGAGGATTCATCTAATTTTAAGAGTGTAGTAACAGGTGATTCCGTACTTGTAAATGTGAAGAATAAACAGCCATATCGAGCAGAATTTAGGTGTACAGTCATTCAATCAACTAATGGTATGCCTAGATTTAAAGACAAAACAGGAGGAACAAACAGACGACTTCTTATAGTACCTTTTAAGGCAGATTTTAACGGTTTAATTGAGAATACAGATATTAAAGAGAAATACCTAAAAGATACGCAGGTACTTGAATATGTACTATTTAAGGCTATCAATTTAGACTTTGATAAGTTTATAACACCAAAGGCATCATTAGACATGGTGGAATTATATAAACAAGATAATGATCCAGTGTATGACTTCAAGTTAAATGTATTTGATGAATGGCATATAAGAAAGATACCAAAATATATAGTATATGGTTTTTACAAAGATTTCTGTAATGATA
Organism: Mammaliicoccus sp. I-M35; assembly: GCF_022386455.1. Taxonomy (NCBI): domain Bacteria; kingdom Bacillati; phylum Bacillota; class Bacilli; order Caryophanales; family Staphylococcaceae; genus Mammaliicoccus; species Mammaliicoccus sp. I-M35. The sequence goes on from NZ_JAJNIL010000003.1 coordinate 171,577, forward strand.
ATGGATATTATCCTTTATCTGATCGCAAATTCCATAAGCAATTTAAAGCCTATCTTGATGACAGTTGGAATACAGATGCACAAGGAAAATATGATTGGGAAGTTTTATGTGAACAAATAGGAGATTTAAATAATATGAGAACATATTTAGATTTTCCAGAAAAGAATAAAAACTATAAATCATATGAGAATGAAAAACTAAAAATTATTTAGGGTAACTGAAGTTACTGAAAGTAACTGCAAAAATTATTTCAGTTACCACATTGAAACATTGATATATAAGGGTTTTGACTATAAAAGTAACCGAGTAACTGAATTTTTATAAAGTACTTATAAAAAAGTAATACCTAAATATATAGGAGTAACAAAAGGTATAGAAGTTTGTGGATAATTTCGGTTACCAGTTACCAAAGTCATTTAAAAATATGTGGCTGTAAGGCTCAATAGGGTAACCGAAAAAATCTATTTCAGTAACTTTTAGGACTTTTTCAGTTACCAAAAGCAAAATTAGGAGGATTTAATAATGAAAAAAGTCGGAACTGATGAATACTATACTGCGTTAGCAACTATTAAGAAATTGAATGTGGTTATAACTTTTAAAGGATTAACTTTTATACACAAAAACAGAATTATAAATAGTGAGTACCATTTAAAGCAATTAATATTCGATAGGAATATTGATAAACCAACTAAGTATACAGAAGAAGTAATCAGTATTTTAAAGTTGATTGCACCTAGATTGTATATTCCGGAGTTTGATTTAACGCTGGAAGCAATAAAAGAAGCAGTAGAAAAAGCTACTTAAACAAGAGTTCATGGTGGGTGATAGAGTGTTAGATTTTAAAAATAAAATAAGTGATTATGAATTACTGAAATTTTACAATCCTTACTTTATAGAACAGAAAATAAATAGCACTAATATGTATATAGAAAGTATGTACGACTATCATTATCCACATCAAGTGGGTGATCTAATAGAGCATAGAATTTATTTTGAATCTGTTCATATTGAAACATTAGCTTTATCAATTATAGAAAAAAAGCAAAGTTTAGAAAAATATATCAAACGTTCAAAAATTAATTTAGAAGTTCTTAACATTGTTATGGAAAATTACGATGAATCTGAAAGACAAGAAATATATCAATTTTTTCAAACAGATGGTGAGTATTATCCAGAGGAAATCATTAATGGATTGAGACATAACATATTTCAAGTAGCTAAAGATAAAAGAGAAAAAAGAAATCGAGATAAGGATAATGACGTTTTAAGAGATAGGTTGAAACGAGCGAAAGTGTATAAGGAATTAAAAGGAGAGTTATAAACAGTGAATCACAAAAAGGTAGCGTTAATGATTATAAGAAGGTTGCCAGTTCATGTTGAATATACTAACGATACTTATATTAATAAGCAGATCAGGAAATACACCAAAAAGCAAGCAGATTTCAATTCAGTAAAAGAACACATTAATAGTTATAGAAGGAGGTACAAGTGTGGACTTCAATCAAAGACATTTTAGTTATTCTAGCAGAGAAGAGTTGATGGAACACTTAGACTATTTAAATAGCAAATATTACTTAACGAACATTAATATACAATCAACAACAAGTGAAGGTATTCATACCTTAAGTGTATATACAAAAGTATTAAATGAAAATAATAGGAGTGAACTAAATGGAATTAAATAAGTATGGATATAATATAGCAACGTTTAGCAGTGAGGATATTAAGGAATATGCGCAGTTTTACAAAGATAATATTGGTGCAACTCAACAACAAATAGAAGATAGTATAAAGCGATTATCTATAAATGCAGATAAGGTTATGCTAACAGATGAGATCAATCAAATGATTAAAGATGATAGTAAATATAATAAAGCAAATGGAGGAATTGAAATGAATAAGATTAATAGAGAAGGTACAACATACTTAGGTAGTATAACAAAACAATTAGTGAAGAATGAAGGAAACTTTATCGTTGGCCAAATTGCACCAGCAAAGAGAGAAGTATTAAAAGAGATTGTGGCAAATAATGAAGTACCTAATACATTACGTGAGATCATCACTATTACTGATGATGAACATCTTGAAACTATCCCGTCATTAACTTATGTGAAAGAGAAGTTAGCTTCTAATGGAATTGAACTTAGTTTAAATAATAGTAGTATTTACTTTGATAGATTGAGTGGACATATACTTACAGAAGTATCTGATACAGTAGTACATGCATCTGAACGTACATTAGATGACTTACTCAAAGATATCTTTATTAATGAATGCATCGCTTATGAATCTACATTACTATTAGACAAAGATAATACAAGTGGATTAATTGATAAAGATAACGAGCACTTGTCCCTTTACAAACAAGGCATAGAAGTTGTTGAAGATGCTACATTATATAATGGAATTATGAAAGGTATTAAAGATATTCCCCAATCATTTCGAAAGAACACATCAATTGTAATGAACCGTGATCATTATAATAGCTTAGTAATAGAGTTAGGAGAGAAAGGATTAGGAGCGTTGTCTGCTGATTTGAGAAAAGCATTTAATGTTAATAATATCGTAGTGAATGATGATACAGAAGATGTATTTGTTGGTGACTTTAAAAACGGAGTATATGCTAAGTATGAGCCTACAATGTATAACAAGCGAAAAGATGCAGTGAAAGGTGTATACCAATTTGCATTAAATTATGTATTTGATATAAAAGTTGTACCTGAATTATTGAGAATAGTAAAAGTAAAATAGTTTACAAAATGAACACCCCCCTACCAATGCGACAGTGGTGAGGTTTCCGGGTAACCGGAGATGCCCCTTACTTTGCAACGCGGGGGATTTTTCATGAAAGGGGGGGTAAAAATAGTAAAACCTTGTTTAAAATAATGAATTAACATAATATAAAAGGTAGTATTTTTGTTCAGTAAATCAAAGGAGGAAAAGCAATGATATCATTGATGGTTAATGATAGATATAATACTTTAAAGTCAGTTAATTTAGAGAATGAAGATTGTCAAAATTTATTTAGAGATATAGTGAAAAATTTCAAAGATTATGAAATTGAAAATAATAGCAAACAATTAAAAGAAATGGATAATTTTATCTATGTTAATCTTATGCCTATTAAACATAGCGCTAAAACTGCAGCATCGATTATCTCAGAAACATATTATAGCTTTGAAGTTAAAGAAGAATTATTAAATTATGTGGGAAAAAGAATATCGATGTAATTGATAGTTTATAAGTCGATTTATACAAATTATGACGAAAAAATGAGGAGACCCCTGTGAAAAATAAAATTAAAAACACTTTTGATAAATTAGTTAAAAACGTTCAACTTGAAAAAGGATTACACAAAGCAAACGATATGTATAAGAAGAAAAGTGGTAAGGACTATTCAAAGTATATTGAAAAAGGTATGGATAAATTAAAGAAATAATCCAAAATATTGTTATGGAATTATCTATATGGTACATTAGCTCTACTTAACATTTATATAGAATTTTTAAACCTTATCTAGCGGAAACTAGGTAGGGTTATTTTTTTTGTAAAAAATCAAAGAATACTATAGTTAATACCTAGTGCAACAGTATAAGGGTAAGAACGATAAAAGTGTAATTAATATCCTGTTATTTGTAAAAAGATACGTAAAAGGTGGTAAAAAAACGTTTTAAACGTTACAATGAGAGTATAATATTCAAAGGAAGAGGAAAAACTATGAAAGCTTTAAAGTTGATAGTAAAAGGTCTAGATAATTTTGAGAATAAAGCTTTAGATATTGATTTTATTACTAGTAAAAAAGTAAATTCATCTGAAATAGATGAGAATGTTAAACTACTGTTTAATAGTATTTACACTCAAAATACTTTATCATTTATAGGTATTAATGCTTCTGGCAAAACAACAACTTTAGAATTAATTGAAAACTTATTGTCAATATACATTGATAATCAAAGTATTTCGTTTAAAAGTAATTTAACAAAGAATTTTAGTAATGAATTAGAAGTAACGATTTATTTATATGATAAAAACGAAAATAATATATATATGGTTAAGTCAATAATTAAAAAGGATAATGTGGAATCTCGATTATATTTTTATGATGAAGATTTATATATACGAAAAGTTAACAAAAAAGTGACTAAAAAGAATATTTTTGATATCGAGTATTATGAACACGAACAAAATAGAGAAAAATTAGCAAATTCCTATTTAAAGAGTGAAGATTCTATTTTTTCTGCTAAATTAAACGAAATTGTAAACAAGAGAAATAAGGTTTTTGAATTAATCAATTTAACTGACATGAACTTTTTTGCTTACTATTTAAAAAGTATGAGTAACGAATCATTTATAAGATATTTAGATCCTAGTATCGAACTATTTAGAATTAAAGATGAAGCAGAATTTAATGTGAAAAATGATGTTTTACCTAAATTCGAAATTAAATTTAAAAATTCAGAGTTAATTCATACTTCAGAAATTGGAGACTTGGGGGATATTCTATCATCTGGAACGATTAAAGGCCTTAATATATTTGCTAATGTATTTAAGGTTTTAGTTGAGGGTGGTTATTTAATAATTGATGAAATTGAAAACCATTTGAATAAGAGAATAGTTTCAAGTATTTTAGAGTTTTTCTTATCAGACATTAATGTAAACGGCGCCACTTTGATATTTAGCACCCATTATATTGAGATTTTAGATGAAGTTGACAGAAGTGATAGTATTTATATTCTAAATAAAGAAGAATATATAAGTGTAAAAAAACTATCAGAACGTCTTGGAAAACACGACAGAACGGATAGGAAGAAAAGCGAAGTATTTTTAAGCGGAATAATTGATACTGTACCAGATTATACTAGTTACTTTAGAATAAAAAAAGATATTAGTAAACGTATGAAGGAAGCTCGTAATGATTATTAATACTGAAAATAATTACATTGCTCTAATATGTGAAGGGAAATCAGAAAAGTTTATTGTTGAGAAATTACTTGATAACAACTTATTAATTTTTAGTAGGGATCAACTGATTGACCAAAAAGTATTGGGTGGAGATTTTAGAAATGCCGAAAAGTTTACTAAAAAATATCTAACATTGGGTTATGATAAAAAAATCAAAATTGTATTAGTAGTTGATAAGAAAACCAAATTAAACATCAAAAAAACATATGCTCACAATATTGAAGAACAAATCTGTATTATAACTCGTCCTGAAATTGAAATGTTGATGATTATAGCAATGGATAATTTCACAGACTTTCAAAAAGTAAAAACAAATAAAAAACCATCAGTGTATATGAAGGAACTAGTGAAAGAAAATATAAAAAGTGAGGAATACATTGAAAAATTCTATAGTAAATATGATTTAGTTAGAGCTATAGAGGAATACCATAAAGTCAGACCTGGTAAAAACGAGTATTCTTTAAAGAACCTTTTAAAGTGATATAAAAAACTGAATCAAGATAAATAATACTAATGTATATGATTTTAACTAACATAAACCCACCTTAATTGGTGGGCTTTTTTTGCTATAATAGACATAGTAAGGGTACACATCTGCGGAGTGTACATGAGGTTAACTGTTGCGACGGTCGCCTCTTTTTTTATTCAGCGACCGACATTGATGTCGGTGGCAAATTACTCTATCTCCACAATACAATCCATATTCACTACAATTTTTTGCTTATAATAGTAATAGGTTTTATTATTTTAAATATTTCAATATTGTGGAAAATATATACAAAATTTGGATTACGGTTTATAATATTTTTAGTATTAACTATCTCTAGAATCAATAATGAAAGGAGAAAACGGTATGAAGAAAAGAAAAAGAAATAAAACAGGTATCTTAGTTGCAATTATTTACAGTATCATAATGTATTTTATTTTAAGCAATTATGATCAACGAATTAATTATGCTAATGGAAGTACTCATTATGTTCTATTGCCATTAGGTGTATTAATAATAATAGTTCTTTTTGACTATTTTATAAAAAAAGATATTTTTGATAGGGAAAACCATAAATAAAGGAGAGTGTAATATATGAAATATTATAAATTTCTTACTTGTTCTATAGCTGCAGCTATGTTAATTACTGCTACGGAACCATTATATGCTGAAGCAAATATAGTCCCAGATGAAAAAAGTGAACTAAACGTAAAGTCAGTTAATGGAAACACTGTAGAATTCAATAATGGTGAAAAAGCCGTGCAACTAAAAAATAAAATAATTACAAAAAATAAAGATAATGAAGTCGAATTTGAAGTATATAAAATTGATGAAAACAATGTTAAAGTAGTAAATAAAAAAACTGGAGAAACAGAAACTATTTCAAAAGATACTGAAGAACTGTCTCCTCAAAAAAATGAAGATAATATAAATGTTCAACAAACAAGTACCTCTAATTCTAACGGTATAAATTACATACAAACTAAATCATCAGGTTATAAGTTTAATTATCAAAGAAAAAATTCTACCAATTTGAGGACGAATAGAGTATCTTTAGCCGCATCAATACTAGCTTCATTTGCTGGTGTCGCTGTTAGTATCATGGTGGGTGTAGCAACTTATTACGTATCTTCTAAAGCAAAACAAGCATTCTGGATAGAGAAAGTTTATTCTAAACCGCGAGGCAAACATAGAAGATCTGTAAAAACTAATTATGTTTACTATAAATATCACAATTATACAAAACATATAAAAACTATCTCTAAAGTACGTGAATATGTAGGATAATAACAAATATATTGAGCCCCATCTATTTAGATGAGGCTTTTCTATTCTATCTCCACAATACAATCCATTTTCTTTTAGTATAAACTAATACCTGCGTTGTCGTTTTGGCTACGTATGTCATAAAGCTAGAGTACCAAATGAGTACCACAGATTATAAAGTGCTGTCATTATACAGATACCTTTATAATAGAACAATACAGTGTAAAAGATGTTGGAGTAGCAAATCACTACTTCATCACACTAGTTTGAAATTATACATATTCCCATTTTAGAAATATGTATATACAGGTATTTGACGTCACTACTAATGACTTTATTTATAAGGTAGTCGTGAATCACGACATTAGACAAAAATACACGTTACTCATTGTGATTTAGACACCTCGAAATACTTTTATGTGGGTAGTTTATACTAACTTGCCTAGAAATCGCTTTGAGTAAAGTCATGTATATACAGTATTCGGATAAATATTGTATTATTAAGATAAAAAGGTGAGAGAATGAAGGATAAAGTACAATTATTTTTTATAATAGTGTTAGGAGTTATTGGATTTATATTATTTTTTGGATTTGTTTTAAGTAATATTGATCCAGATAATAAATTAGAGGCATACACATTAGCAATATCTTTTGTTGGTATATTTGCTACATTTGGTGGTGCTTATTTAGGTGCTAAAGTATCAGGCGAAAATGCTAGTAAGTTGGCTAAAAAAGAGAGTATGATAAATGATTTGAGAAATACTCTTCAGTATAATAATAAAATATTAGATGAATTTAACAGAGAAGGATTAAGTTTTGAATTAGAAATTTATTTAAGTGACCGTAATTTTAATAACGTTTTAGAATTTAATTCATATCATATTAAATTCATGGAATTAAAATCTAATTATGATTTTTTTGTGAAAAAAAATAATTTTGAAAATCTTTTCCCATTGCTTTCTTATGAATTTAGCGAGTTAAAAGAAATGCTAAATGTCCTTGAAGATAATTTGTTTAAATGTATTAGCAATATAAATATAAAAGTACAAGAATTAGTTGATCAGCAAGGCTATAATAACTTTAGTATTTATGGATATGGATCAGGTTTGAGTATGTATCGTGATGAAAAAGAAGGCATAGTGATTGTTGAAATAAGCCATAACAATGAGATTGAAAAAGTGAAAATAGATTTAATAGAGATAGATAAGGCGATTAATAATACTGATATAGAAAATGTATATTTAGCTTTAAAAAACGCTAGAGTTTATTGGGATAACTTTAAATTTAAATCTAAGACAGATATAAGGAATTTTATTGCTGAATATTATGGTGATTATGAATAAATAAGTCTTTCGTTTATATGAGTATTAATTCTAATATGTTGCCCCAAAAATATGGTGTTTTTTCAACTTTAATATTTTACACCGAATAGAAAATACAATGTAAATATTGATATGACAATATTCTTGAAGAATTGTAAATCAATAGATAGTCGCTTTAATGAACTCCCGCCGTCTCCATATCCAACCCCATATATGACGGGGTTTTGACCTAACAAGTGTCAAAAAAGTGTCGAGAGAATAATTCTCTTACTTTTTTGACACTTGTTTTTTTATGCTCGCATTGTAGTTAAATCAATAAATTCCACAGGTAACATAACAAGTTATCGCTGATAAGTGGGGACTGGTGAAACATAAGTTGATAAACATTAAGAAGTCTGGCACAATCCTAATACAATTCAAAAAAGTGAATAGGTTATTAAGTTAATTTATACCCCTACCTAGCGAGACTAGATAGGGGTATTTTTTATGTATACTTTAAATAAAATAGATTAAAATATTTATATAAAGGACGAATATTATTTGTAATGTGAAGTGTAGTAATGAAGTGGGAAAAGTAAATCGTTTAAAACGGAAAGAAAAAGAAGCAAAGATTGCAGAAACTAAAAGCAGAACCTTCCGAAATTACTGCGTAGGAGTTGCAACCATTGCTTCAATAATAACACATTAGTTGGGATTTAATCCCTTCCATTTTATTATAAATCGAGTTGATAAAAATGACAAATTTAACCAAAATAAGAGTTAGAACATTTTTAAATTATGCAATTGACATACTTCCATTAGCTATAGCTATATATCTATTGTTTATATAAATGGATAAACGGTTCACTAAAATTTACATTATAAAAATAGTTAAAAAATAAATAGAATCAGATATAAGTGTGACAAAAGATAGAAAAAGTTACTGGTGGTGACGCAACATCTATTAGACCTATATGATGAGGCGAAAGGAAAATAGAAAATTTAAGCTTTGACTAAGCTGTTAAGTTATATGAATATGCAAAGTCCCAGCTAAAATAGGTGGGCTATTTTTCATCCGATAGTAGTTCCAAAATAATCTAGTTTATAATGTTTTTATATGTTTGAGTACACAAAACATAAAAAACACTATCTTGAATTAGATAGTGTTCATATTAATATTTAATTTTTATTGCTGGTGTTTTTTGATTTAATTTTCTTGAAGTTAGTGATATAAATCATTAATAAAAATACAACTATAAATATTGAAGCTGCAATAGAGATTAATAACAGTGTATTAGAACCAAATTCTAAAGAATAATTAATTAAAAACAGTGCTCCGATTATTAGTATACATATGATAAATAAGAAAAGCATAAAGAATATAAAGAGTGATGCACCTATTTTCTTAGAATATATATTTAATACATTACTAAAATCTAGGTTTTTAATTGTACTCTCAGAATAAACATTCATTTCTAAATCATCTAGTTTTGAATTATCAATTATAATACGTTGATCATTAGATATTTTATCAAAAGTGCATATGTATTTACCATTATGTTGTTGCAATATATATAACGTTTGATTTTGTTTATTGTAATTTTTTATATAGTAGACTGATTTTCCTTTTAAATCCATAGTTGAGATAGCAAAGTAAGCCATTGATAACAAAACTATAATAATGGAAATTAGGCTAATATAATAATACCTTTGAGTTTTATCTGCTAAAACTTTATCTAAGTCAATTTTATAATGATCAGAAAGTTCTATGGAAATTAAGAAAACAATCATTGATGTGAATATTAAATATATAAAAAAATTTAATAGCTTACCTATAGCAAAATAAAGATTTACTTCAGTGTATTTTAAAAATCGATCTCTAGAAGTTGTAATAATAATATACGTTATTCCTAAAATAAGAGAAGTTATAACTGGTATAGCATAAATTATAGACATAATTATTTTCACCTCAGAAATATTATACTATTTATGAGGTGTACTTGGATATAAAACCTATATCTATTTATTACTTATGTTGTATAAGCATGGTCTAATTTTTGATCTATTAACATTATTTTAGCGTCAAAATTGTTTGAATAATACATGTTTGTGTCTTTTAAATGTGTATGAATAATGATTCACTGAATAACTTAAAGAACATTTCAAATACTATATAATTATTCTTAAAAATAAATAAAGTTAACTCCATCACTGACTTTGATGAGTGTAGAATTAACTTTATACAGAATCGAGACCTAGTTTAGTAAATTCTTCCTTTGTTTTAAGTAAATATGCCTTTGTGACAGTTTTTGAAGTATAATATTTTTGAAAGAAGGTTCATTCATGAATATATTTAAAAAGATTAAACTATTTTTTGTAAATGAAAAATCGTTTTTAGGTTTTATAGCTGTATCTTTAGTTTTAGTTATAATAGGTAGTATTGGTTATAATTTATATAAAAGTGGTGAAACTCTACTTGATGAAAGTGTAGTTTCAATAGCTGCATTTACTATGCTGATCTATACATCATATCTTCAAAATAAAGATTTGAAACTGACTAGAAAAGAATTAGAGATGACAAGAGAAGAACTCAAAGGAACAAAGGAAGTACAAGAAGAACAAAAGAATCAAATGATTCAAAGTAATGAAATGATGAAAGAAACAATTATACAATCTAGATATTTTGAATTGTTAAAGATTAAAGAAGAAACCTATTCGATCATTGATGTGGAGGATAAGAAAAGTAATTTAAATTTATATATAACAAAATATAGACAAGCCTGTATAGAAGAAATAATTAATAATTTATCAAAGGAAACAAAGCTATATATAAGTGATAATTTGCAAAATGAGACTATCATGATTGTACCAAATATGAATAAGAAAATTGATAGTTTGAAAACTTTAACACCTTTTAAATTTAAGGAACAAATAAAGAAAGTTCCTGATAATGAATTTATATTTGAAGAAATGGAAAAAGTTTATTTAGAAAAAGAAGTGGCTAAAAAACCTACGCTTACTCGTAATCAAGAAAAACTTTTTAAAACTCATAAAACTATTAAAAATCTAATTTATTATTTAGATGATAATAATCGTCCAAAAGGGTTTTGGAATAAAAATAGAGATCAAATTTTAGCTACATTAAATAAATTTAGTGAGAATTCTAGACTGATTTCTGGAGCTAATCCCAAAGTGAAGGATGAATATACTTTATATGAGTTATATAAATCAACATTACTCGAAGAAGAAGAAGTTTTCTATAAATGTGTTGAAGATAAACTTGAATTCGATGAATTAATTGGATAGTAGTTGGTAAATTAGAGTGCACAAATTTTATGTTTTTTCTCAATTTATACATGTCAAGCACAATCAGTAATAAAATCAAAACATTGTCATATCAATGCTTCAAGGACATTTTAAATATTTTAATTAACGCTATAATGACTTCCCCCGTCTCCATTATATAGCCTATAACTCTTGTGGTTATGGGCTTTTTATTTTTGTTGCCATAGTATTGCCACAAATTTGCCACAGTTAAACCCCCTCTAATTCACATGGATGAGGGGGGTATTTGTCTTATTTTTATGTACTAGTGTTTAATTTTTTAAATTTACTTTTATAAAATGTTACCAATACTAATGATAACCAAGATAGAATGATCAGTATTTTAATAGACCAAATAATATGTGAATTATTAATATATAAGCTTGCTAAAGAACTTACATTTGTAAATATTATAAGACCTCCAACTCCTATTGCAAGGACACTAACTGGTAAAGATTTTACTAACCAAGCTGATATAGGAGCAGCTACTACGCCACCTAAGCTTAGGGATAATACTAAAATCCAATTGATTGATGACCAATCTAAAAATATTAAAAAACCTATCGAAGAGGCAACAGTTACAAAAAATTCACTTGCTGAAACTGTACCAACAACGTACCTTGGTTCTAATTTTTTACTTGATAATAACATAGGCGTATTTACAGGGCCCCAGCCACCGCCTCCTATAGAATCAAGTAATCCTGCTACTGTAGCTTGTGGTACTAATACAAAATTAGATATCTTTTTTATACCAGTAATTTTTGGTTCATCTGGTTTATTTTTAAATAGAAATTGATAAATGATATAAATACCTAAAGATAATAAGAAGATTGAGATAAATGGTTTGATGAAATCTCCATTAATATTACTTAAAAAGAATGCACCTATAAATGCAGCAATTGAACCAGGGATAGCAAGTTTCAAGACTGATGGTTTGTGGACATTTTTAAACTTTAAATGTGATGTTCCAGCTGCGGCAGTCGTAAGAATTTCGGCAAAATGGACTGTTGCTGATGCTATAGCAGGGGCAACACCAAATGTAAGTAATACTGATGCAGATGAAGCGCCATATCCCATTCCAAGGGAACCATCTACTAATTCTGCTAAAAATCCAGCTAAAGCAAATATAATAATTTTGTTCATGTAATAGCCTCCAGTTAATTGTTAATTATATTAATCCTATCTGTTTACTAAGGATTAGTACATATATTATCTTTTATTTATACTTATGTCAATATTATTTATAATTATTATTGTTTAATATAAAATTTATTAGTAATAATTTTTTGATTGATTGTTAAAATTTTGTTTTTCAACGTCCCATTATTGCCCCAAATTTGCTCAAAAAAATCCACTGCCTCATTGATGAGGAGTGGATATAAAGTAATATTGTATTATTTTATGAAATATACTCATGCTTTAACAGTGCCATGATATATGCATCTTTGTATTTACCTTTTGTATAAAATTGTTCTTTAAGTAATCCTTCGATATTAAAACCTTTAGATTCGTATATATGAACTGCTTTTTCATTATCTGTATCAACATATAAATAGATCTTATGCATGTTTAATATATCAAATGCATAGCTTGTTGCTTTTTCGAAAGCAAATTTAGCATACCCTTTACCATTAAATTCTGGTTTAATAATTATTTGAATTTCACAATTACGATGAATATAATTAATTTCAACTAATTCTACTATTCCCACAACTTGATTCCCATCTTCTACAATAAACCGTCTTTCTGATTCGTCTAATAAATGCTTATCAAATAAATATTGAAGTTCCGTTAAAGATTCGTAAGGCTCTTCAAACCAATAAGACATAATTGAATATTCATTGTTCAATTTATGGACAAATGGTAAATCACTAACTTCTAGTGCTCTAAGTTTCATAATTACACTCCTATATTTTTCTATTTCTAGTTTAACGAATGAATATAATCATTAGCAAATATATAGTGAAATTATTTTTGGGGATTATCATTATTTAAATGTATTCTATTAATGTAGCTATATCATTTTCAGTTGTAGACCAACTTGTAGCGAAGCGGACTATTTTATGGTTATGATCATATTTTTCCCATTGTGAGAATTTAACATGTTGACTTAGCTCTTTGATCTTGTCATTGTGCATTACAAAAAATTGCTGATTTGTAGGTGAGTCTAGGTATAACTGGTAGCCTTTATTAATAAAGGCTTGTTTTAATTTTAATGCCATATCTATCGCATGTTTACTAATTTCCATATATAAATTATTAGTAAACAGTTCAGTAAATTGTACGCCTATTAATCTACTTTTTGCTAACAATGCGCCATGTTGTTTGATCAATGTCGTAAAGTGTTTAGGTTCGTATTGATTTGTGAATATTATAGCTTCACCACATAGTGCACCTATTTTAGTCCCGCCAATATAAAAGATATCCGCAATGTTAGCTATATCCTCAATTGTTAAATCTGCTTCGTCACTTGCTAATCCATATCCTAAGCGAGCACCGTCTATATATAATGGTATGTCGTAAGATTTACAAACGTTGGATAACTCAGTGAGTTCTTGTTTACTATATAATGTGCCATATTCGGTAGGGTATGAGATATACACCATTCCTGGGTATACCATATGTTCATGATTGGCATCTTCATAAAAAGTCTCAATATAGTCATTTACTTGTTGAGACGAAATTTTGCCAAGAGTTGAAGGAAGTGTTAAAATTTTATGTCCGCTATGCTCAATTGCGCCAGCTTCGTGAGTACTAATGTGCCCAGTATCAGCAGCAATGACACCTTCATATGGTTTAAGTACTGAATTGATAACGACTTGATTGGTTTGAGTGCCACCTACCAAGAAATATATAGAAGCATTTGGAGATTTTATAACTTCTTTAATTTTATCTTTAGCTTCTGCCGTAAATTGATCATTTCCATAACCAGATTCTTGTACATAATTAGTATCGATTAATCTTTGTAAAACCTTCTCATGCGCACCAGCTAAATAATCATTTTCAAAAGAAATCATTTAATTATTCCTCCAATTTAATGTGTTTATTTAAAATATTTTCAATCTTATTCATTGAATCTTGAAGTTCTTTAATTTCGGCATCATCTAAGTCCTTTATAAGTTCTTGAATCTTATCATCTGACGCTTTCTCAACATACTCATTTAATTTCACACCTTCATTTGTTAATGAAAGGTAAAAATATCTATTATCTTGTTCACTACGTTCTCTATAAACTAAGTTTTCTTTTATAAGCTTATTAACAATTCTACTTAAGTAACTTTTATCAATATTAAGTATTTTACAAAGAGATTGAGCAGTAACTTTATCGTGTCTGCCAATTTCACCTAAAGTTCTCATTTCAATTAATGAATATTTGAGTTTAAATACATTATTATCGAATATCCCTAGGATTCTAGTGTAGTAACGATTAAAATGTCTAATATCTTTGATAGCCAAAACGTCCACTCCTTAATAGTTGTATTATGCAACTATCTAAGCATAAAATTAATAGTTGATTTTGTCAACTATTATATTGGGATCACTAGAGTACTTTAACAGAGAGCATAGTTCCTAAATACCAATCTTTCATAAAAACAAATCCCTCTTATAATCATCATGATTGAAAGAGGGATTAATTAGCATATTTAATTGCTAGCTTATTTTTAGAATCTTTTTCAAGAGCTTTATTGGCAACAAATTTTATATTCTCATTTGTAATCATATCAAAATCTGGTTCATCAAGAATTTTTAAAAACTCATTTAACAGATTTTGATTTTTAAATTGTGAAATCTCTAACGACTGCCAATAATGATAATAAGCTAAATCATAAGCACCATCTATATAATTAAAATGAAAATGGTAGAGGCTAGCAGCCATTTCATGATATTCAATTGTATTAACTTGATTAGCAAGATTAGATAAATAAAATGCCAATTTTTCATCTGAAATATCGTTTGACATAAAATATATTAAAATATTATGCATATCTTCGTTTTCTAACATTCTTTGCAATTCAGTTGGTAATAAATTTAATAAAATGTTAATACTTTTCATTGATTTGATTCACCCATTTGATATATATGATCGTTTTTTTGTATAAAATTGTATACATTTCTACCAATAATGTTACGTGTTTTTTGTGTGAGCTTTTAGATATAGCTTTGCTAACTATAACTATTAAAATTTATTGATTCATATTATAATAAAATTGAGATTATGTAAAATATTTACAATGAATGAGATAATACTAATAATTGAGTATTTTGATATAAAATTCAAAATCGTTTTAGGAGGTGCAATATGCTAATAGGTGTAGGAGGACCAATTTCACTAATTATAGTGGTAGTAATAATTTTAGGTGTAGTAGTTTTATTTAAAAAGCTTAAATCCAAATTCTTTAATTAAAGGATTCTATTGAATAATTGTAAACCAAAAATCTGGTTCATTAAAGAAATAGTCTGGGGAATCATTGGTAAAATTATTAATATCTGAGTCTAAGATATCGTCTTCAAATAAAATAATTTCTTTTTCTATACTACTTTTTTCATAAGTAACAATCATGTTGAAGAACAAATGATTTATACCATCAATCGTTTCAGACTTGATATGTTCTAGTGTTAAAAGAATGTTATTATCTTTAAAATCAGTATCTTTTAATATTGTCGCATTCATTTGTGTTGTCTATTTCAAATGACAGTATAAATTGCACTTGTACGCTTTTAAAAGTCCTAGCTAATTTGATTAGTTGGGACTTTTTATAAAATAAATACAAACAACATATACTGTTCGAGCTTAATTAGATTATAATCAAATTAATAGTAATAATTTATTAATTCATATGATTTTATATCTACAATTCAATTGTTAGAATTATAAAAAGAAAAGGGGATAAATAATTGGAGATTAAAGTAGAAAATGAATGTTTTGTGATTGAAAATCTAAAAGAATCACAAATAAAATTATCAAACAATGGCATTAATAAGTCATTTGATTCCGTAAACGGCAAAATAGTGATTAAATTTGAAGACCTACAAGAATTATTAAAGGAAAAAAATCAGCCTTTATTTTTTAAAAGTCAACATGATGAAGATATAATTGTAAATAATGAAATACATAAATTTGGACATACATCGATTAAGAAAAAGAAAGCTACTTATTACATATATATAACTAAAGAAAATAAAATTGCTGTGATATATAATAAAAGGCCAGCATTATTAAACTTCTACAATAAAAATGGTGTATTAGAAGATGTAAATGTTGTTAATAATCAATTAATAATGAAAATGAGTTTTGAATGTTACAACTATAAGCCTACTTATATTGAAGGCAAAATAAAAGTAAGAAATAAAGATATTGAAATTATAGTTAATGGAAAAATAATAGATATTAATCAAAATATGAATACTTTTAAAGTTACAGCTCAACTTGAGATTAAGTTAGAGGAATTAGAATATTTATTTATGGGGGATGTGCCTTTTTATAAATATAATTCAGATATATATGATATAAGTATAAATTATCAAATTGACGAAATGTTGATATCCAAATATTATGCTAGATTAAAATTTTCACAGCAAAATAAATATCTCATTAATGACGGAAATTGGCTAGAATTTAGCGATACGTTTATGTTGCTTTGTAGACCATACCCCACGATATATGGAAATCTTTCAATGAGGCTTATTCCAGTTCCAAAAGATACATATCAATACTATATTTCAGGATCAGTAATGCAAAGAGACAATAACAAAGAAAGTATTGTTTGCTTAGAGTATCCAGAAAAAGCTCAGGAAAATGGTCTTATATTTTTTAAATGGTTAGTAAAAAAATATGGCAAAAAATTAAACATTTATTATTTGATCAGTTCAGCAAGTAATGATTTAGAAAATTTAAAAGGATATGAAAATCATGTTATTTATTACAAATCTAAAGAGAATTTAGCAATTGCATATAATGCAAGCGTTATTTGTCATTCTCACTCGGCAGGATATGTGTTACCATTTGCTACTAATAAAACAGAACAAATGATAAATCAAAAGAATAGGGTATTTCTGCAACATGGCATTATTGGTTCAAAAGATGTAAGTTCAATTTATGGTAGAAAACCTAACGATAAAATCGCAGACTTATTTGTAGTTTCTTCTAATAGAGAAAGAGAATTGGTCCATAAAGATTATGGTTTTGAAAATAATGAAATAATATTGACCGGGTTACCAAGATTTGATGAAGTTATTAAAACTAGAAAAGACAAATATAAAAAATTTAAAAATAAGAATAAAATCTTGATCATGCCTACTTGGAGAACAGGGATGCATACATTCTCTGATGAAAAATTCATGGAATCAAAATATTATAAAGAATTTCAAACATTAATCAATAACCCTAAGATTTATGAATTAATTGAGGAAAAAGGATATAAAGTATCTTTATATTTGCATCGTAACTTCCAAGTATTTAATAAACTTTTTTCTTCGGAGTATATTGAAATTCTTTCAGAACGTGATCATGATGTTAAAGATTTATTAGCTGAGTATCAGGTTTTGATAACAGATTATTCTAGTGTTGGATTAGATTTTGCTTTAATGCATAAAAAGGTATTATATTATAGACCTAAAGAAATATTAGGTGATGATTTTGTGGAAGAAACAACTGACTTATTGCCAGGTAAAGTGATAACTACTCAAGATGAGTTAATGAGTGAATTAATAAATACTTCAATGTATAAAGAACATAAAAATAATTTAGATAAAATATATAAGTATTCAGATAAAAAAGCATGTAAAAGGATAGCAGAAGAGATGTTAAGTTATTTTAATTTGAATAGAAAGTTTTAACACAGAGGTTAAGAAAAAGTCCTAGCTAATTTGATTAGTTAGGACTTTTTAAAGGCAATAACTGTATTTGAAAATCAAGTTGATTAGGTGCTTAAATTACAGCTAAATGCAGCATTTATTTATAGACAATATTATGCTAAATTTAATTAAAAATGATCAAGTTAGATAGATGGTGGCTAATCTCTTATAAAGGGGTGATGCCTATGGTTATAGTTGTTACTCCTAGAAAGGAATAACATGTCTGACTATGAGATTTTAATGATAGTCTTTACTGTCATTGCTTTAGTCATGATTAAAGAAAACCAAAAAAAATAACCATCACTAACTTTGACCGAGTTTGATGGTTATTTAAGCATTTATACAAAGTCACCGTCTTTTTAACGGGCTCACTTGGGTGATACACAATATGTGTGTCACCCTTTTTCTATATATAAATTAACATATTTCATTTATGTTGTCTATTTCAAATGATAGGTTGAAGGTGTAGAAGAGTAAATAGAATTATCCGCTCAAAAATAAATATAAAAAGTCTATACTAATCAAGTGTAATTAGATTATAATCAAATTAATAATATTATATTTATATAAGGGGGAGAAATATGAAAAAGCTAATTGTTTTATTATTATCATTATTACTAGTATTAGGAGCATGTGGAGAGAAAAAAGAAGAATCAATTTTAGATCCTGCACCAAAAGATGAGAAAAAAGACAAGAAAGAAACTAAAAAAGAAGATAAAGAAAAAAATGATTCAAAAGATAAAGAAGCAACTAAGGAATCAGAACCTAAAACAGAAGAAGAGACTACTGAAGATAATATAACTAATGAGCAACAAGTAACAGAAGAAGTAAATACTTCAGAACAACCACTTCAAGAACAACAAAGTGTCGAACAGCCGGTTGAACAAGAGCAAGTTTCTCAGAATCAGAATAATCAAGCTAATGAATTGAATGACTTTTGTGCTAATGCCTATCCTGAAATACCAGAACCATGCAGAACACCAGCTATTGAAGAAGCTGGAAAACAAAAGTATGAAATGGAAATGAAAGCAATGGAAGACAGAGATAATGGTGTAATTTCTGAAGAAGAAAGTATTAGAAGACAAGAAGAAGCAACTCAAATTTTAATAGATGCTCAAAGAAGTGAATTTGGTCAACCAACAAATTAAAAAATAAATTTTTATAAATATCTGATTAACAAAAAGTCCTAGCTATTTAATTAGCCAGGACTTTAATTATTTCTCCAATCTAAATATACTGATGGCTAAACCGATTAAGACGGTGCCTATTGCATAGTCGAGGATGGATTTAAATTTGTGATTATTAAATAATTGTCTTATGTAATTAAATAGAAAGCTACAGATAAAGAACCACACAAATACTGTGATGATAAATAAAGAGGATAGAATGATTATTGTCATTGATCCGTCTTGTTTTGTAATAAATTGAGGTAATATACTCACATAAAATAGTATTGCTTTCGGATTAAACATTGTACTTAAAAATCCTTGTTTATACGATGAAGTCAGACTAATATTAGATTGTATTGTTGGTTCAGTTGTAATGTTAAAAGTCTTTTTAGCATTTAAAATGGTCTTAACACCTAAATAAGCAATATAAACAGAACCTAATATTTTGATAGCACTAAAAACATAATACGAAGTTGTTAATATAAAAATTAATCCAAATGCTGCTAAAGCTGAATAAAAAACATGTGCACTCGATATTCCTAAGCCAGCCATAATGCCATTTTTAGCATTTCCTTTTAAAGTATTATTCAATACAATGAAGAAATCTGGTCCTGGAATAATAATGATCATTAATGCAATAACTACGAAACTTAACCAATTATCCATATATGCAACACCTCTTATTGATGATTTGTTTTAAATAATATAACAAAGAAATATTAAAATAACTATACTATTTTATAATTAAGTGGTATTTTTCACTGAATTTAAAGGGTGTTTTAGAAGAGTTATATGAAATTTTCATGGGCAATGTGTTAAGACATGTTGCCCTTATTTCATAAGTATATTACTATTATTCATAACAAATGTTATTTATTAATTATGGAATTAATTAAAATACTAAAGGTGATTAAATGAAAGCATTCTTATTGTTGATGGCATTTATTGTTGAAGGTTTACTGATATTACTAGGAATAGGCTTTGATCTTTATACAGGGCATCTTGGTATTAGAGATGCATTTTATGATTCATGGATTACGAGTCACTTTCATGTGAAGCGGAATACGGTAGGTATGTTAACTGCAGTGGCTTTTGCTTATCTTTCTTTAATGACATTGTTTATTATCGTCCATATCGTTTATAGAGAAAAGGGAGAAAAAATTAAAATAATGTCTGCTTTATTTATTTTAGGCACTATGGCTTATGCATTTTATATATTTATAAAAGGTATCAATTATCTAGTTGAATTTGCTTCTGTACATTTATAAATTAAGATAGGAGGCGTCATATGGGTAAAGAAAATAAAAAACATAAAGCTGATAAATTATCTTTTGGGGATTATTTAGAAGGGTTCTTTTATATTGGAGATATTATCAGAGCAATATTTGTTACAATTCCAAGAGCTATAGGCTGGATATTTAGAATGATATTTCGATTATTTGACTAAAAACATCGTAAAGGTGTTTTTATTTTTTTTGGTTTGAATCCATTGAACAATTTTTATTTATACATGTTGTAAATATAATCTTTTAAGGTAATTTAATCGAACAAGATAATAAAAACATACGATAAATTTTTGTGAATTTAGTATAATTAACAAGTGAATATTTAAGTAGGAGTAAGTGTTATGAAAAAGATTATATTGTTATGTGTAAGTATTTTATTCCTAGCAACTATTGCTAGTGGTTGTAGTAATGTAAGTACTGATAATAGTGAAGATGATAACGTAAAACAAGAGAATATAGCATTAAAAAGCAAACAAAAAGAATTAGAAGAGACAAATAAAAAGCTAAAGGAAAAAATAGAGACTTCCGAGAAAAATTCTAATTATAATGAGAAAACTACTCAAAATGATACGCAAGAAAAATCATATAAACCAGGTACAACTGACAGAATTCCAGTTGAATTAGCGGGTACTGTTGATGGAGATACTGCGAAATTTATTTATAATGGCAGCCAACAATCATTTAGGTTTTTACTAATTGATACACCTGAAACGAAACACCCAAGACTAGGTAAGCAACCATTTGGACAAGAAGCATCAGATAGAACGAAAGAATTGTTAACAAATGCAAATAAAATCGAAGTAGAGTTTGATGTAGGTGGACAAACAGATAAATATCAACGTTATTTAGCATACATATATGTAGACGGTAAAATGCTTAATGAAATATTAGTGAGAGAAGGATTAGCTAAAGTAGCATATGTATATCCACCAAGTACAAGATACTTAGATAAATTAGAAAGTGCACAAGAAAAAGCCAAAGAAGAAAAATTAGGCATTTGGAGTTTAGGAAGTGCATTTGAAGATAATCAAGCAAGCACACAACAATCCACAACTGAACAACCAGCATCAAATAATACTCAAAGTTCAAACGGAGCAGGAAATTCTGCAACACAAACACCAAATAATTCTTCTCAAAATGCAGGATCAGAATATTATCCAAATTGTACAGCACTTAGAAAAGTATATCCCAATGGCGTACCTAGTACACATCCAGCATACAATGGTAAACTAGATAGAGACAAAGATAACTTTGCATGTGAAGTAAATTAATTAGCGTTTAAATTAGTAATTATTATAGTTTCAACCATTATAAGTGGTTGTATTGTTGCTTTATTTGCGAATTGGTTACGCAAACAGAACAAAAAATAATAGGTGACTAACCACACTAAAAAACCCCCTTATTCTCCGAAAATAAGGGGGTTTGGTGTTGTCCATGATGGAAGCTAACATGGTTGTATTGTATGGAAATATTATACAATATTGTTAAGTTCAATTCAAAAGTTTTCTTCACAATTTTCAATGTATATATACTGAAATTTAGCGTGTTATGTACCGTTATAAGTGATACAATAGATTTTAAATTATTTAATGTGAGGTTTGAATGATGACAAATGTATATTTTTTAAGACATGGTGAAACGGATTGGAATTTGGAAGGTAGAACGCAAGGTAGAACGGATATTCCTTTGAATCATAATGGCGAATTACAAGCAAAGGAAAGTGGAGCAGCTTTAAAGGATAAAGAAATTGATGTGATTATTACGAGTCCTTTAAAAAGAGCTAAAAAAACTGCTGAAATTGTTCAAGAACAATTGAATGTAGATCTGATTGAAAGAGAAGCGTTTATTGAATTATCGTTTGGTGATGCTGAAGGTTTGACGCTAGCTGAAAGACTCGAACGATTCCCAGATCGAATTTATCCTAATAGTGAAGATGGGTCTAGCATTGAGCGTAGAATTTTAAATGGATTGTCTGAAATACATGAAAAATATCCAAATCAAAATGTAGTAGTTGTATCTCATGGCGCCTTCATTAATGCCATATTATATCATTATTCAAATGGAGAAACAGGGACAGGAAAAATTAAACTTACAAACGGTAGCATATCGTCGTTAAAAATATCAGACGATAAAGTAGAAATATTAGAATGTAATCAAGTGAATCACTTGTCTCAATATAAGAAAATTGGTGAGATATAAATAAAACTACCTAAGCTTTAGTTATCTATATTTCTATACTCATAACTTAAACTTATCATTCAAAATACTAAATTAGTCATATTTATTATGATTTATTTGTGATAGTTTGAATATAAAGGAAATATAGAGAGAAAGAGGATATTATGTTTGTTTTCATTTTAACGGAAGTGTTATTACCGCTTCTTATTTTAATTTTTGTTGGGTTTTTATTGCAAAGAAAGTTTGCATTTAATTTAAAACATTTTTCTACACTTATTACTTATTGTTTAATGCCTGTTGCGGTTTTTGCGAATATTTATGATATTACGATTCAGATGGATTTGTTGTTAAAGGTTCTATACTATATTGTAGCTTATAGTATAGTGATGATTTTAATTGGTAATTTATTTGCTAAAGTATTGAATCTTCAAAAAGGTGAGAGTGCTGCTTTAAAGAATAGTATCTCTTTAATGAATTCTGGGAACTATGGTTTGCCGGTCAGTCAGTTAATCTTTAGTCAAAATCCTATTGGTGTTGCGGTACAAATCTTCGTGCTTATTTTCCAAAATCTACTTACGTATTCTTATGGTATGTATAATTTACTTTCCACTACTAAAAGTTTAAAAGATATTGTCATTTCTTTTTTGAAGCTACCTGTTTTTCACGCACTGATTTTAGGGATTATATTTCAAGTAGGGCATATTAAATTATCTCAAGTGTTTCTTATTCCTATCCATCAAATTTCAGATAGTTTTGCGCCAATTGCTTTAATTTTATTGGGTGCTCAATTAGCGCATATTAAATTGAAATTATTGCATAGAGCGATTATGGGATCGTTGATTGGTAGGTTGATAATTGGACCACTTATTGCACTTAGTTTAATTTATATATTCCATATTGATGGTGTTATTGCACAATCGTTATTTATAGCTAGTGCATTTCCAACTTCAAGAAATACATCAACAATTGCTTTTGAATATGATGTGGAACCAGAACTACATGCTCAAATTGTATTATTCTCTACATTATTAAGTTCAGTCACAGTTTCAATCGTCATTTATTTTTCATATATACTATTTACTTAAGTGAATATCGTTTAAATTTATAATGTCCGTGCTTACTAATATGTAAGCGTGGACATTTTTTATTTGTATACCATTAGATGAAAAGTGTATATTATTATATTTAAATATTAAGTTGACACTATAAAAAAGTGAGCGTATACTCTTTAAACATGAAAAGGAGCTGTATACGTTTGAAGTTTAATAAAAAGAAAATCAACGTCGTAGATATCGGTATGGCAAAGAAAAGTGTGTTTGCTACTGGTATTGGTAATGCAATGGAATGGTTTGACTTTGCACTATATTCTTACCTTGCAGTTATCATTAGTAAGAATTTCTTCAGTCCAGTTCAAAATGATGAATTAAAATTAATTTTCACTTTTGCAACATTTGCGATAGCATTCTTACTTAGACCAGTGGGCGGAATCGTCTTTGGTAAAATAGGTGACAAGCTAGGTAGAAAAGTTGTCTTAACATTTACAATTATAATGATGGCAATTTCTACTTTGATTATTGGACTATTACCTACATATGATCAAATCGGAGTTTGGGCACCAATTTTATTATTGCTAGCTCGTATTTTACAAGGTTTCTCAGTAGGTGGGGAATATGCTGGTGCGATGGTTTATATCGCAGAGTCTTCACCGGATAATAAAAGAATTAGATTAGGTAGTGGTTTAGAAATCGGTACTTTATCTGGTTACATTGTGGCATCTATCCTTGTTACAGTATTATTCTGGACATTATCAGATGCTCAAATGAATTCTTGGGGTTGGAGAATTCCATTCTTCTTAAGTGCACCAATTGGATTGATTGGTCTTTATTTGAGAACGCATTTAGAAGAAACACCAATTTTTGAAAATGATATCGCTGATCAAAAAGATCAACTAAGCGTTATTGAAATTATAAAACAATATAAAAAAGATATCTTATTATGTATTGTGTTTGTAGCCTTCTTCAACATTACAAACTATGTATTATTAGGTTACATGCCATCATACCTAGATGAAACGGTTGGTATTAGTGATCGTATTAGTACACCGATAACAGCGGTTGTATTACTGATTATGGTACCGTTCGCACTTACATTTGGTAGACTTGGTGACAAAATAGGTAATAAGAAAGTGATTTCTTTCGGTCTAATCTTAGGTATATTAGTATCTGTTGTTTCATTCCAATTCTTAAACATTGGTGGACTAGGATTCTTATTCCTTGGATTACTATTGCTAGGTATCGTATTATCAGTTTACGAAGGTACAATGCCAGGGTCATTACCAACATTGTTCCATACAGATATTCGTTACAGAACATTATCATGGACATTTAATATTTCAGTTTCGTTATTTGGTGGTACAACACCATTAGTAGCTTCATGGTTAGTACACGTGACAGGTAATAATTTAGCACCTGCATTCTATTTATTAGGTGTGAGTATTATTGGTCTGATTGTTGTCTTAACATTATTTGAAGATACTTCTAAAAAATCATTAAAAGGTTCTTATCCAACTGTAGCATCGAAAAAAGAATTTGTTCATGCTGTAGAAAATCCGAAAGATTCATTATGGTGGCATAACGAAAGTACAAAATCATAATTTATATTAAAGAGTCTGGTACAGAAATGTTCCAGACTCTTTTTCATATTTATAGAAATATGAGGGTCAACATTGCAAGTGAGGTGTGACAAGCAATGTTGGAGGGCTGAATATTGCAAGTGAGGCGCGACAAGCAATGTTGGAGGTGTGAATATTGCAAGTGAGACGTGACTAGCAATGTTGGAGGACTGAATATTGCTAGTGAAGGGTGACTAGCAATGTTGGAGGTCTGAATATTGCTAGATTGATCAAACAAGCAACATAGACTCCTCCTATGTTGCAAGACTACCCAAACAAGATAAATAGCGGCCTTGTATTTATCAAGACTGGTGAAACAAGATAAATAGGAGCTTCGTATTTATCAAGACTGGCCAAACAAGATAAATAGAAGCTCTGTATTTATCAAGACTAGCCAAACAAGATAAATAGGAGCGTTGTATTTATCAAGACTAGCCAAACAAGATAAATAGTCGCCTTGTATATTGCAAGACTGATCAAACAAGCAACATAGAAGCTCACGCTAATATTGATTTTTCCTTATAAAAAGACTGGGACATAATATAATGTCTCAGTCTCTTGTAGTATCTTGACAGTAGATAACTGAATTGAAATGCGCTTGTACTAAGCTTTTTCAACTCTAGTCATCCTTGCAGGAACGGGACTAAGAAATTTTTTATATGTGTAATGAAAGACTTAATTGGGTAAAGTAGTGAAGTAGTAATAGTAAATGATATATTGTAAGAGGAGCTGATAAGGATGGGAAACATAGTAAAACGTATTTTAAGATATGTTGGTACAGTATTAATTATGAGACTTATAAGAAATCTTTTTAGTAAAGGTTCTAATAAACGTTAAAGAATCATGAATTTCTTTAGATTATTATTAAAATAATGTTTAGAGTTTATATACGTCGGGTATTTTATTATTACAAAGCTATTTACCTAGAGTGGTTTTGAAAATATTTATTCGTATATGACATAAGCACCGCACAAATTTGTGTGGTGCTTTTATTTGTAAATATATCTGTATCAAAAAAGAAGCATATCACAAAATCAATTAAGTGATATGCTTCTTTATATTTATTGTACTTTCTATTTTTTAATTGCTTTTAAAATGAATGAAAGTACTAAGATTAAGATGATTGAACCGATTAATGCTGGAATAATTGCAATTCCACCTATGACTGGTCCCATATCTCCTAATAATTTACCACCAATTGCTGAACCGATAATACCTGCGATAATATTACCAATAATACCGCCTGGAATATCTTTACCTAAAATAACACCTGCTAGCCAGCCGATTAAACCGCCGACGATTAACATTAATATAAAGCCCATATATAATTACCTCCTATTTTTACACTTCTTTATATATATCCAATGTGAAGATTCGTTAAACACTTATAAAGAAAATAATTGGTAAAATTAAACAATAATTGTAGTAAATAGTTGGTTTTTTAAAATATTGGTATTATTTTATGAGCTTTCAGGATATCTTTAGTCCAAAAATATTGTTTGCCTTGTCCTGTATATGCTGGTACTAAAACATCATTTCTAATACAGGCATAGAACCATTCTGGATCGACACCACTATATAATAAAGTTTGGTATTCAATAAAATCTGATTCCCAGTTTATATTAAGTTCTTTCATACTATACACTCCATAAATATTAAGCTTTATGACCTGCGATTAAGTCTTTTCTTTCTAATAATGTACCACTATTTAATAGGCTTGAACCACGCATCACAACATCTTTGCCATATTTCATACGTATAAAATCTAAATGATTTTCGAGTGTCTCTGTCTTAATTTGATATGGATCATCGAATAAAGATAGTTGCTTAATTTGGTTCGGAATAAATTTACCAAATGATATAGCAATCGTTCTATAAAGTCTGTCCGGTTCTAATCGTTGAGATAAATAATCCCATAATAATTGTGTGATAACATAAGTATTCATGAATCCCGTTTTATTTGTAAATTGCTTCCGCACGCCTCCAACGTCTGCATAACCGACACTCACGCTAATACGTGTAGGGTATAAATTGAGCTTTCTAGAACGGAAATAAACTTCATCTACTTGTTCATTTAATACAGTCTTAAGTTCATTCATACTGTAATCACGCATAAGTATTTGCGACTTACCTAGAGATTTATCATATATACGATGAGGATTTCTAATGACACTTTCATCAATACCATTAGCATGCAAATGAAGGTCAACACCAATAACGCCAAAGTCCCGCTTCAAATATTCCACAGGATAGTTAGCTAAGTGACCAATTGTAAATATCCCTTTCTTATTAAGCTTAGCTTCTGTACGTCGATTGATTCCCCACATGTCTCGTAAAGGTTGAATGGACCAAACTTTAGACGGCACATCTTCATAGCGCCATTCCGATATCCCAAGACTTGTATGCTTAGCATCAATATCCATTGAAAGTTTAGCGAGTAATAAATTAGATCCAATGCCAATCGTGCTACGAATTTGAGTATAATTAAATATACGCTCTTGAAGTTGCATCGCTAATGAAAAGGGAGAATGCGCAAATAAATGATAAGACTCTGATACATCCATAAAGAATTCATCTATACTGTATTGATGAAAATCTTCAGGAGCAACATAATCCAAAGCAATTTTGCTAATCTGTGTTGATAATTGCATATATTTCTTCATAGATGGATTAATAACATAGATATCTTTACGTTGAGGTATTTCATATAAACGAGAACCTGTTTTAATGCCAATTGCTT
Source organism: Mammaliicoccus sp. I-M35 (assembly GCF_022386455.1). Taxonomy (NCBI): domain Bacteria; kingdom Bacillati; phylum Bacillota; class Bacilli; order Caryophanales; family Staphylococcaceae; genus Mammaliicoccus; species Mammaliicoccus sp. I-M35. The sequence continues at coordinate 199,816 of NZ_JAJNIL010000003.1, forward strand.
TTAAAGGTGGTGTAGCTGCCAGGACAACAGAACCTTTACGCTTCGTATCAGCCACAACAGCTAGCTTAGTCGTTAGCGGGTTCAAACCTTTTTCAATACATGAAACAGACGCAAAGAAACTCTTTAAATCCACACATAAAATATCCCGATTTAGACAATAACTGTAGTCATACATAAAAATCACCCTAGTCATATTGTACTTTTATTATACGAACATACGTTCTATTTTGTAAAGTATAAACTTGTGTAAAAGCACAATATATTATCATATGATGATTATGACGTATTAGATTAAGACTTTAAATCTTGCCATTCTTCTCGTAAAAGCCCCATTCTAATAGAGTCGTAATAAGTCCCGTTATAATATCTTACTTTTCTAATTCTAGCTTCCATCGTCATACCAAGACGTTCTCCAATTTTGATCATCCCTTTATTTCCTGACCAAGTTGTATAACCAACGCGAACAATATCTAAAGTATTGAATAAATGATCAATCCACATACGCATGACATTAGTGCCAATGCCTTTACCCCAATTATCACACTGATAGATTGAAATACCCATCTCTAGCCATTTAGAAGGTTCATGTTCCCAATAATAAGAGACTGTACCAATAACTTCGTTGTTGTATATCACAGCCCATCTATTCGGAACATTGATCCAATCATCTTTTTGAAGTAAAAAATCATCATACGACATAGCATGGTGAGGAAAATAAGGCGCATCCCATAACTTCCATTCAGGATTTGAATCTTTAAAAGCCATCTGCCATATACTATTTAAATCTTCTAATTTAATAGGTCTAATACGTAATTCGCGATTTTTACCCATGTTATCCCTCAGTTCTGTATAAAATAATTAAAATTATTTTATCATGTGAATTGGAAAAATTATACTTATTTCAGTTTTACAGTTTTTGACAATTATATTCACTAATTATAAAATATAAAAAAGAGAGGTGCTCATTATGTCAGAATATGTTACGAGAAATGAATTTGAACAATTGCTCTGATTTAAGCTAGTATTAATAGATACATTAATTTACTAACAAAAGAGGGATATGATGAGTAAATATTTTATTGGAATTGTACCACCTGAACCTATGTATAGTACGGTACTTAACTTACAACATCAATATATGGATAGAATAGGTGTAGAACCACATATTACTTTAAAAGCTCAAAGTAATTTAACAATAGATGAAAATTGGATAGAAGATATTACTAATTTGATTAATCATACTTCTAAATTTACTGTAACACCAAAACAAACAGATTATTTTGGTAAAGAAGTATTATACGTGTCATTTGATTCATTAGAAATTCATGACTTACATCAACAAATAGTGGGATTATTAAATGTTACAAAGGAAATGCAACAAAAGTATTTTGAAGGGGATTTATATGTACCACATTTAACTGTTGGTAAACAAAGTTATGGAGATGACATTAGTACTGGAAATAATATAAATAATTTGTTGAACATGGAAAAAGAATTGAATCAGAAAGATATATTTAAACCATTTCAAGTGAATGAGGTTTATATTTATAAATATGTAAATAATAAGTATGTTCGCCTAAAGAAAGTTGGATTGAAAGATTAAAATTGATAAATACATTTTTTAGAATCTAAATTTACTAATTATAAAATATAAAAAAGAGAGGTGCTCATTATGTCAGAATATATTAGGTGTGTTTTAATAAGAGAGACTTAATCTTACAAAATTGTAAGCTTAGAAGCCTGTTGTGACAACAATGTTAGGACTATTTCAAGTGAGATGATGCTATCATTTTACTTGAAAGGAGAGATAACATTGAAAGGTTTATTAAAAGGTATTGTTTTTCTAATTATATTTGTCATTTTATGTTGTTGTTTATTAATCGTTATATTTAGTACATCTGGCTCAAGTGAGATTAAAGGTGTATCAGATCAATTAAATCCATTTATGAAAGAGAAATACGCTTATGTAAAGACAAAGCTACCTGATGCTGTTGAAGAACATAATATTAGAAGATATAAGCAAGATATTGTAGATGAAGATGGTAAACGTACGAAGGTGGAATTTATATCATCAGATGAGCTTAAAACAAATCACTATTTAAAAATTAAGCATAAAGGGACACATGTGGAATCATTTGAAGAAGTTGATAAAAGTGAAATACCAAAGAAAGCTCTAAACGCTATAGAATAGAGGGAACGAGATAATCAAATTATCTCGTTCTTTTTTTACTTGTAATAAATATTTAATATAACGAAATATTCTTCAAGTATATTAATTAATTATAGTTTGTAATACAATATAAAAATAAAATATAAGGGGGATTATTATGAAGTACAAGTTTGGAACAGCAATAATTTTGACGACAAGTGTATTATTTGCTCAATCTGTTGGATATATCAATGCAGAAGAACATCAAAGTGAACAAACAGCGAACACAAGCAAATCGATTAGTTTTGAACAAGCACAAAAGATGAACCCGAAAGAATTAACAGGCTTGTTAACGGATGAAGATCTCAAATTACATAATAAAGATGCAGAAGAAAATTCTACAGAAATAGAATCCAATCAACATACAAATGAAGCTTATCAAGATGTTAATAATTATATTGCTAAAAATAATATTAAGCCGTCCACAATTACACAAGATTCTAGAATGGATAGTTTGCCGAAATATGACTATAAATCAGATAAGTTTATCGGTGTGATTATTCATGAAACAGCTAATCCTGATAGCACAATAGATGAAGAAATCAATTACATGTATAACAATTATGAAAGTGCGTTTGTTCATGCTTATGCAAGTAGTAGTAAAATTGTTCAAACAGCATCTAGTGATTATTTAGCTTGGGGTACAGGCGCAAAAGCTAATCCATATTTCTATCAAATAGAATTGGCTCAATCTAGTACATTTGACCAGTTTGCGAAATCGGTCAATAATCAAGCATATTTAACTGCGAAAATGTTACACAAAAATGGACTGAAACCATCATTAGCCGATAATAATGAAGGAACAGGTACAGTTATCAGCCACAATGCCATTAGTCAGTATTATGGTGGAACAGACCATACAGATCCAATCAATTACTTTAGTCAGTGGGGCTATGATATGGATCAATTTTATAGTCTCGTTCAAAAGCATTATAATGATTTAAATGAAACAAGTGACACTATTACAGGCGATACACATACTGTTGTTTCTGGAGATACGTTGTATAATATCTCTCAAAGAAGCGGCGTAAGTGTAGCTAAACTTAAATCATTAAATAATTTAAGTTCAAATGATATAAGCATAGGACAAGTATTGAAACTGAAATAATTAAAAACACCTCTAAAGTGCAAGCGTTACTGTAACTTTAGAGGTGTTTCTTTATTTAAATTTAGGTATCAATTTAATATAGAATAGTTCACCAATAAGCTCGACAAGTGTTTGTGTGACGACAACAGTTGTCACAATTGTTGACCATTTGTCTGGTAGAGATAAAGCTAATGGCAAGACAACTAACGCATTTCTTGTGCTAGAACTAAAAGCAATCGTGCGTTTTAAATCTGAAGGTAAAGCAAAGATTTTACCAGAAAGATAACCAATAAAAGGCGCAATGATCATAAAACAAATGTAAACAGGAACAACTATCCATACGACGTGTAAATCATTAAATATTTTTGAAATTTGAGAGCCTATAACCGTCATTAATACGAGTCCCATAAAAGGAACAGGCAACCATTCTGATAAAGATAAAATGTTCGACATAGCATCGGACTTTTTACTTAAAATCTGCATGAAAATTGCTATGAATAAAGGTACTAGAATAAGGTATACAAAAGTCTTTAGAAAAGGTATAAAATCTATGTAATCCGAGAAATCTTGGTTTAAAAATATAAGAAAATATATCGGTAATAAGATGATTTGTAGAATAAATAAAATAGGTGTAGCAATCAACATAAAGCTTTCATTTCCATGACCTAACTTCGTAAAAACAATCACATAATCAATACAAGGTGTCAGTAAAACTAAGTAAATGCCGATTAGAAGCGGTGTAGAAGTAATATGAAATGCTGTGACAATTAGAAAAACAAGAATAGGAATAAAGATAAAATTAGAAATAATAAGTGCTACAAGAAATTTAAAATTTGATACCTTTTGACGTAAAGATAAAAAAGGAATTTGCGCAAACATACTAAACAATAGAATCGCAATTAAAATAGAAATAAAAGGTTCAAAAATAAGACTAGCATGGTCAAACAATAAACCGAAACCTACGCCCATCATAATAAATAAAAGATATATATAAATTTGTTTATCCTCTAAAAAAGATTTCAAGTACGACATCATAACCTCCTGTAAATCGCTTAATATAAATCATAGTATGAAGTAGAAATTAATTCAATTGAATAAAAAGATAATGAATATTGTTATAATATGATTACTAATACTATATTTATTGATATTTGTAAGGGGATAGACACATGAAATCTATTTTTATGATGGATGAACTAAATGATATGGAAGAAACTCGAAAAACAGCAAAATATTTTATAGATAAAATTGAAAATTATATTGATATTCTGAAAAAAGATTACGAATTAAATGACATGCCAGAACACGTCATATGGACAAGTGATTATGTAATGACACACGTATTTAAGAAGAAGGTACCAGCGTTTACAAATGAAAAAGGTATATTTATGAATATTGAAAAAGAAAGTTGGATGACCTTTTTAAATGGTCAAATCAAAAGTGACATGTCAGAAACGACTCAAAACATATTTAATAACTATTTAGAAAAAGAAATATTATGCATATTAGGTCATGAAATTACGCACCATTGCGACTTCTTTTTAACAGAATTTGATGATCTTGACTTAACATCAGATGACTTGTGGTTTGAAGAAGGATTGGTTACTTTCTTACCAAGGTATTATTTATATAATGACAAAGAATTTAAAGAAATCGTACAGTATGAAACAGAATTATTTAATTATTACAAATCAAAATATGATGAAAATAATTTAGAATCATTCACATATGAAATTTATAAAAGTAATGATAATGCATATGTCATGTTTCATTACTGGAAAAGCTTTTTAGCAATAGTTGATTTAGTTGAAAACTACTATGAAGGCAACATCCATAAGGTGATCAAAGAATATCAACAATGGAATAAAGAAGGAAAAAAACAAAAATTAAGTGAATACCTATTTAGGAAATAAGGGAGTGAGATAATGGATAGTTTGACAGAGCAACAAAGATTATTATGTGAAGAAGTGTTGTCGAAACCTTTATTTGCCCATTTATCTACTGTAGAAAAATGTGAGCCAAGAGAATCTCCAGTATGGTTCATTTGGGATAATAAATCATTATGGTTTATTGGAAACTATAAGACGGATTCTTTTCCAAAGAGAATAGAAGAAAATGGGAAATGTGCAATAGGCATTGTAGAATATGATGTAACAAAAGGAATTGTTAAGCATATAGGATTTAGAGGTAATGCATACTTAGAAAAGGCAGATAATAAGATTATAAAAAAATTATTCCATAAATATATGGGTGAAGAAAATAACTGGCATCCGAGATTTAAATCAGTACTTGGTAATACTGATTATGTATTGATTAGATTTGAATATCAAACAATAGTAGCAAGAGACCAATCATACTAATAATTACAAGAAGAAGCGGTGGAAAAAGTGTTGGAAGATATTAATTTTAAAGAATAACAAAGACTTTTCAACAAAAAAATTTAAAATTCACCTATCCTTTTTATAGCAACCAGGTTAACGCTTTCATACTTTAGCATAATATTGATTTATTTCGAAAACTGAAACAAAATAGATGAAATATTAGCTGAGATGTTCTATTATGTACAAATATGATAGTGAATAAATCAAGGGAGTAATGAAAATGGAAAGTTTTATATTTAGCGTTATTGGAGTTGTAGTATTAATAGCTTTTATTGTGATGTTAGGCACGACGGTTGTTAAAGCGATTAGAGATACTAGGTTCAGGATTCCGTTGCTAAGTACCATTATATTATTCTTTTTAACTTTAGGTTGTGCTGTTGGAATTGTTTCAACTGAACCTGTCCAAGATAATCATTCAAAAATTAAGTTCGATGATCACGTAGCAGAAGCACAAGCGAATGAATATGTTCAGAAAAAAATGAACCATTCTAAAGAGATTAATTATGACAAGTATAATAATGAAACATATAGCCATAACGAATTGTTAAAAATCACAAATGCTAAGGTTGAGAAAATTAGCCATAGTGAAGCTGGTGATAAAATCGTTGAAGTTACAAAAGGTAGTGGGGACGATAAAGTGTCATATTATATTATAGATTATGATCATAAAAAACTTGAAGAAGGCGAGAGCTATACTTTTTATGGTAAAGAAGATTTGAAATATGATGCAAACAGCCAATTACATGGATTTAATGTATGGAAAGTTGAATAGAGATAAGCAGAGTCTAAGACACATTACGTTGTCTTAGGCTCTATTTTTTCGATTGTCATTATCAATTCTAAATGAAAAATAAAAATTTGCTCTTGCCAAATAAAAATTCATGTATTATAGTTAAAACGTAGTCATTACGATTTACCTCCGGAAATGAGATGGCTACTTTACTTACTTAATATACGATTTCAAAAGAGTGAGACTTCAATTGCCGTCTCACTCTTTATATCTAATGATTTATTTCAAAAATTTTAAATGTAAAAGGAGTATATAAAATGGCGAAGAAGTCAAAAATAGCAAAAGAACAAAAAAGAATTCAAATGGTTGAAAAATACCGTGAAAAACGTGAAGAATTAAAAGCTAATAAAGATTACGAAGGTTTGAAAAAATTACCGAGAGACGCTTCTCCTACACGTATTACGCGTAGATGCCAAGTGACTGGCAGACCTAGAGGTGTATATAGAAAATTCGGTATGTCTAGAATTGCTTTAAGAGAATACGCACATAAAGGTCAAATACCTGGATTGAAAAAATCAAGTTGGTAAGATTTTTTGTTTATATGGGATAAATAGATAGAAGGTAGGGGAAATGTGTTGAATAAAATACCAGTTACAGTGTTGAGTGGTTATTTAGGATCTGGAAAGACAACACTGCTCAATAATATTTTGAAAAATAGAGAAGGATTAAAAATTGCAGTCATTGTAAATGATATGAGTGAAATTAATATAGATAAAGATTTAGTCATACAAGGCGGAGGTATTTCACGAACTGACGAAAAATTAGTAGAATTATCGAATGGCTGTATTTGCTGTACTTTAAGAGAAGACTTATTAATAGAAGTCGAAAAGATAGCTAAACGAGGAGATGTCGATCAAATCGTAATAGAATCAACTGGTATTTCAGAGCCGGTACCTGTTGCCCAAACTTTCTCATATATAGATGATGAATTAGGCATTGATTTAACTAGTATATGTCGTTTAGATACGATGGTTACAGTTGTAGATGCACATAGATTTGTACATGATATGTATTCTGAGGATTTGTTGAAAGATAGAGACCAAGGTGTCAGTGAAGAGGATGAACGTTCTATTTCAGACTTGTTGATTGACCAAATTGAATTTTGTGATGTACTTATATTAAATAAAGCTGATTTAGTAGACGAAAAGGATTTAAAGCAATTGGAAATCGTTTTGAAAAAATTACAGCCTAAAGCGAAATTTATCAAGACGAGTTATGCAGATGTGCCGCTTCAAGAAGTGCTCAATACAGGTTTATTTAATTTTGAAGATGCAAGTCAATCAGCTGGGTGGATTAAAGAACTAACAGAAGGTGGTCATGCGCATCATACGCCAGAAACTGAAGAATATGGTATATCATCATTTGTCTACAAGAGAAGACTGCCATTTCATGCAGAAAGATTTAATCAATGGATGGAAAATATGCCAACGAATATTATAAGAGCTAAAGGTATCGTGTGGTTAGCTCAATATAATCACGTAGCATGTCTATTTTCTCAGGCAGGTTCTTTTGTAAATATTCATCCAATTACATTCTGGGTTGATGCAATGAAAGAAGAAGCGAAACAAGAAATCTTTGCATCTAGACCAGAAATTAAAGCTGATTGGGATCCAGAATATGGCGACAGAGAAACACAATTTGTCATTATCGGTAGTGACTTAAATAAAGAAGAAATTACAAAAGCATTAGATCAATGCTTATTGAATTCAGAAGAAATCGATGCAGATTGGACAAAGTTAAAAGAACCTTACCAATGGCAACTATCAACAGTATAAGTTAAAAGCATGAGCATAAGTAACTGCTCATGCTTTTTTGTATGCATAAAAATATCTACGACCTCCCAATATGAGATGCTTAATGTTATGATATTAAATAACTAAATTGTAACTAAAAAGGAGTCATTACAATGATATTAGAAACGGAAAGAATTAAACTCGTACCCCCAGCATATACATATCTTGAAAAATTATTTGAAGTCCATCATGATCCTGCAAATCAAAAATACAACCCAGCAGGTCCAGCAACAACAATAGAAGCTTTTAGAGAAACATTAGATCAATGGATTAAACATTATGAAGACCATGGATTTGGATATTACGTCTTGATTAAGAAAGATCACTATCTCCCGTTTGGCGTATGTGGGTTGCAGTATAAAGAAATATTAGGACAAACATATTTGAATATTTACTATCGAATTGAAGCTGCAGAAACAAAACAAGGACTCGTATCAGAAGCAAGTAGAAAAATAATCGAGCACGTCAAAGAATTAACAAATAACCAATATAAAATCGTAGCATTAACTAAAAAAGAAAACACACCTTCAATAAAGACAGCAGAAAAATTAGAATTCAAACATAACCCAGAACTAGATAATTACGACGGAGAAGGCAACGTGTATTACTTTAGTGAATAAGGAGTGGTGGGATGGAAGTAAGGTTGAGTGATTTTAATAAAGATTGGAGAAATATGTATTTAGAAGAATGTAGAATAATTAAATCTATATTAGAAGATGAAGTTATTAGGTTTGAACACTTTGGTAGTACATCAATTGAAGGTATGAAAGCAAAACCAGTTATAGATATGATGGTAATTGTAAATAATATAGAAAAAATTGATTTATTTGATGATGAGTTTTTGAGTAGAGGTTACGATTTGGCTGGAGAATGGGGAATAAAAGGAAGAAGACTCATTCGAAAGGGAGGAATTAATCGAACACATCATATACATATTTATGAACAAAGTAACCCTGAAATAGACAGACATTTAATATTACGAGATTATCTAAGAGAAAATAGAGAAATGGCTATAGAATATAGTAACTATAAAGCAAAATTAGCTGAAGAATATAATGAAACAGCTAGTTATAGTAAAGCAAAAAAATCATATGTTAAAAATTTAGAACAACAAGCAATCAGGTGGTATAAAGGAAAATAAAGGAGTGGTGGGATGGAAGTAAGGTTACTAAATAAAAATGATGTAAATGCATTTAGAAGTCTTAGGTTACTAAGTTTGCAGACAGATCCATCTGCATTTGCGTCTTTATATGATATTGAAATAAACTATCCAGTTAATAAATTTGAACAGCGATTAGAATGTAGTGATACAAAATTTACAATAGGTGGTTTTGAAGATGATAACCTAGTTTGTGTAGCTACTTTTTATAGAGAAGCGGTTAAGAAGATGCATCATAAAGGAAATTTAGTGGCGATGTATTGTCATCCTGATTATCGAGGTACAGGTATTGCTGAGAAAGTAGTCAATAAATTGATTATTGAAGCATCCAAGTTAACAGGTTTAAAATATATTGATTTAAGTGTCCTTTCTAATAATCAACGCGCAGTAGAATTTTATAATAAAGTCGGATTTGACAAATATGCTACTGAACCTAATGCAATATTAGATGGAAAAGATTATTATGATGAAGACATGATGAGATATGAAATAGAGTGAAGAGAATGGATCGAGAAATATGGACCGATAAAAAAATTTACCGGTCCAGAAATGAGAAATATAGACGGATAAAATAAATTACCGGTCCAGAAATAAGAAATATGGACCGATACGAAAAATTATCGGTCCAGAAATGAAAAATATGGACCGATAAAAATAATTATCGGTCCAGAAACGAGATTACCAGTCCGATAAAAAAATAGCGACCCGAAAACGGGATTACCAGGTCGATAAAATAATTTATCGGCCCGAAAATTGTAAAAAGCTGAATTGTCCATAAGACGATTCAGCTTTTTTCATTTTCTCCGCTTCTACACACTACGTAACAGTTCGTTATTGTTGCTATATTAAATTAATCGAACATAATCAATTGAATATTCAAAATATTATGATAGAATAAACGCAATTAAACATTATCAAACAAGAAAAGGGGATTGATTTGATGAAAAATATTTATAAAGTGGGGATTTATGTATTAGTGTTAGCGTTATTTTTAGCTGGTTGTAGTAGTGGCGGGGATAGTGATGGTGCGAGTGGTGATTCAAAGGATACGCTACGTTTAATTGCACCGTCTGATTTAACGACATTAGATTCTAGTTTGGCTGTTGAAGCTGGTGCTTTTGAAGTAATGAATGCGACACAAGAGGGGTTATATCGTTTGGACAAAGATGATAAAGCAGAACCAGCAATCGCAACTGGTGATCCTAAAAAATCAAATGATGGGAAGACTTGGACATTTAATTTAAGAAAAGACGCGAAATGGTCTAATGGAGATCCTATTACTGCGCATGATTTCGTTTATTCATGGAGAAGGGTTGTAGATCCAAAGACGGCATCAGAATATGCATACATCATGTATGATATTAAAAATGCTGAAGCGATTAACAAAAGTGAGAAAAAACCTGAAGAATTAGGTGTGAAAGCAATTGATGACCATACTTTACAGTTAACGCTCAATCAAGAGTTACCTTATTATAAAGAGCTATTAACGTTTGGAACATTCATGCCATTGAATGAAAAGTTTGTTAAAAAGCAAGGCAGTAAGTATGGAACGACTGTTGATAAGACGTTATATAGTGGACCGTTTGTAATGAAGAGTTGGAAAGTTGAAGATAATTACTCGCTTAAGAAAAACAAACATTATTGGGATAAAGATCATGTCTCACTTAAAGGCATTAATTATAGAGTCATTAAAGACGAACAAACGGCACTCAATTTATATAATAATGATAAAGTGGATACAACAGAATTAAGTTCTCAAAACGTCGAATCTAACAAAGATAAAGAAGGCTTTGATACGAATTTAGAATCTGCTACTTATTATATTCAAATTAATACGCAAACGAATAAAGACTTACAAAATAAAGATTTACGTGCTGCGCTCGCTCAAGCAATCGATAAAAAATCTTACGTAGAACATAATTTAAATGATGGTTCGAAACCGATAGATACATTTACACCTGAAAAAGTATTTACTAATGAGAAAAAAGAAGATTATAACAAGTTAGTCAATGCACCTTATACGTATGATGTTAAACAAGCACAAGCTTCATTGAAAAAAGCTAAAAAAGCATTAGGTAAAGATAAAATAGATATAGAATTTTTAACATTTGATCAAGATAATGCTAAAAAAGATGCAGAGTATTTTAAAGAACAAGTTGAAAAACATTTACCTGGTGTAACAATGTCGATTAAACAACAACCGAACAAACAGAAAATAGCACTGACTAAAAAAGGTGATTATGATGTAGCAATTACAGGTTGGGGACCAGATTATCCAGATCCAATGACGTTTTTAGATTTATTCCATAGTGAAACAACTAAAGGTGAAACGGGATATAGTAACCCTGAATACGACAAAATTATCAACGAAGGTAAATCTTCATTACTTCAAGATCCAGACAAGAGATGGAAAGAACTCGCTAGAGGAGAAGAAATGTTATTGAATGATGCAATGGTTATCCCGCTTTATCAAAAAGGTAAAGCAAGATTAACAAAAAAAGAAGTTCACGGTCGTATCATTCATTACGTAGGTACGAAAGAGTACAAACATGTAAAATTAGATAGATAATTTATATATTGCTAGGGCATGATTCAATGTCCTAGCACTTTATTTTTTTATAAAGTTGAGTATTCTTATAAGAATAGTTTTGTATAGTTTGAAAATTATGATAAGATATTCCCAATCATTAAATTACATATCATCATTGGAGGATTTTAAATGGATTACTATACTAGGGATTTGAAACGATCAGATATAGAAGATATTCATGCATATAATGCTTTACCTGAAGTGAGTCAATATCAAGCATGGGAGCCGCAAACATATGAAGAAACAGAAGCATTTGTTGAGATGTTATTAAATCGAGATGAGAACTGGATGTACAACGTCATAGTAGATGCAGAACATGATAAAGTCATTGGCGCAGTGCAATTAGTATGTGATACGAAAAATAAAAGTGGAGAACTTGGTTATATCATTCATCCTGATTATTGGGGTAACGGCATCGCAACGGATATTGGTAGAACGATTATTAAATATGGTTTTAAAGTATTGAAACTTAATAGAATTTGGGCATCAACAGATATTCGTAATACAGCATCTGAAATTGTACTACAAAAGCTAGGTATGAAACATGAAGCCATCTTAAGACAAGATATTAAGCTTAAAGATGGCTACAGAGATTCATTGATTTATAGTATTTTAAAAGAAGAATATTAAAATGAAACAACAAAAGGTTCAGTACGATTTAAACAGTACTCGAACCTTTCTTTGAATGTTTGTCGAGTAACCATATTCATAACTTCATCATAAGTAAAAAAGCCTACCTCTAAACTTTCGTCACTTGTTTGAAGTGTGCCACCTGTATAACGCGCTAAAAATAACGTGTTGACGATAGAACTTTTCGTATTTTGGAAAATACCACAAAATCTTATAATTTCGATATCAGCACCAGATTCTTCTTTAACTTCGCGAATTGCCGCATCATATAAAGGTTCGCCCAATTCAACTTGACCTCCAGGCATTTCCCAGCCACGTTTAGGACCTTTTATGAGTAATATTTTATCTTCGTCATTTAAGACAATACAAGCAGCTGAAACAATATGTTTTGGAACCATAAGTAACCTCCTGTGAAAATTAGATTCTATTTAATCAAAAGTCGTACAAATAATATTTTATGATTAAATGACTAAAATGTCATATAATTACCTTAAATGTATATAAATATACGTCATTTTATAAAGGAGAACTTTTATGCCTATTAAAGTAGAACAGTTAAATATAAATTTTGATTATGAAGGAGATAACTACGAAATACATCCTACACTTATCATCCAAGATGAAGAATTGACACTCGTTGATACAGGTTATACAGGTTTCATGGATAAGATTGAACGAGAAATTAAGCGATTAAATTACAATATAGAAAATTTGAAAAATATTATTATTACACATTATGATGATGACCACATCGGTGCGTTAAAAGCTTTTAAAGATAAATATCCTAATACACAAATTATAAGTAGCTTTGTAGAAGCTAAATATATAGGTGGACATGCTAAATCAGAAAGATTGATTCAAGCTGAAGATTTGTTAAATGAAATGTCAGAAGATGAAAAACCATATGGTGAAGAATTTGTTAATATGCTAAAGGAATTAGAGCATGTCGATGTTGATGTAGAAGTTACAAATGGGGCGCTCATATTAAATAATGAAGTGGAAGTTATTGCGACACCAGGACATACGTCAGGGCATATTTCTTTATATATACAATCAGTCAATAGCGTCATTACTGGAGATGCTGCTGTGAAAGAAGGAGAGACTTTAAACGTAGCAAATCCTGAATATAGTATGAATTTAGAAGACGCAGAAAATTCCTTAAAGAAAATTAAAGATTTAAATGCTGAGAAATATTATTGTTTCCACGGCGGATTGTTAGAGAAAGCTTGAAGATTATAAATCTATGATTTACACCTATACAAATGGGTATAATTTAGGACAAGGTTATATTGTGAGGTGAGCGCATGATTAATATTATTCAAGCGATTGGTTCTATAGGGACCTTTATTATGGCGATTCTATATTTTATATCCGTCATGATTCAAATTCGCCAAATTAAAATATCATTTATACCTTATTTATCTTTTGATCAGATTATATTGGAGAAGAAACAAAGTGGTATTAAAGTGATGAATTTAACTTCGTCTGATCATGAATATTTAAATACGGCTTTTAAGCTATTAAATTTAGGCGGCGGTTCTGCTAAAAATATTGAAGTCGTCTTAAAGTTAAATGGCGATGAAGTGATACAACGTAAACATATTAATATTTTACCTAATAATCAATTCTATTTAATTCCTCTTAACCAAAAAGTCTTTAATGAATTTAAGAAGACAATCGACAATCACTATTTTGAAACGAATATGACAATTGAGTTGAAGTATGATGGTCAAGTTTCTAAAAAACGATCTTCCAATGAATATAGAATATCCATCGATGATTTTGTGAATATGGATGATAAAGATTTATATGAAATAACTTTTGAAAAATTAGAAAAATAAAGGTATTACATAAACAGGTTTTGAATTTATTTTTTAACCTGTTTTTTTAAGTGAAGCCATATATAAATAGGTCAATTATAGTTAATAATTATTTGATTTTGTACTATTATTTTGAATAATTCATGCTATGATGAAATTATTAATCATTTGTAGAGGAGAGAAAAAATGAGTAGTCTACTTTTTGCGTTATTATGGGTTGTTATTTCGATTGCCTTTATAACGACTTTGATTATTACAGTCGTTAAATATGCTAAAGAAAAACAGTATAGTAGCTATTTAGTGAGCACAATTTTACTATTTGTAATTGGTGTGATTAGTTTTGTATGTATATTTGTCAGTCTGTCATTCGATAAAGAATATTCATATAAACAATTATTTAAGGAAGATAAGCCTAAAGCTGTTAAACATGTTTCCGACACACCTAAAAAAGAATTAAAAAATATCAAACTAGGTGATAAAATTATTGTTGATGGTCTAGAAGTGACCGTTACGAAAGCAGAAGTTGTTCAACCTGATGACGGTTATTCTTATTCACAAAATGGCAAAATTCTTAAAGTCACTTATAAGTTCAAAAATTTAGAAAAAGATAAAAAATTAATCGATAATTCTAATTTTCAACTAACTATTGGTGGAGCGGTACAACCGCAATTTAATGGTATGAAAGATAATAAAGGTGGATTCCAACATCAACTTGATAAAGATGACAGCAAATCAAGTTATTTATACTATGATGTAGCGGACGCTGATAAATATGATGTTAAAATGAATTATGAAACTTCTAAGAAAACGTATAATGCTAATTGGCGTATAAATGATAAGGATATTAAAGATAATACGCCTAAAGAGAATCCAACTGAAGAAATCAATTCGACTCAAGAAGCGCCAACTTATGAGCAAAGAACGGTTCAACAACCTAACAATAACGCGGATGAAGAGAAGAAAAAAGCTGAAGCTGAGAAAAAACGTAAACAAGAAGAAGCGGATAAAGAGGCTAAAGAAAAAGCAGATAAAGAAGCAGCAGAGAAGAAAGCTGAAGAAGAAAAGGCAGCTAAAGAGGAAGAAGAAAAACGTCAAGAAGAAGCGGATAAAAAAGCTGAAGAAGCTGAACAAAAACAACAAGAAGCTGACGAAAAAGCAGCAGCAGAGCAGAAAAAACGTGATGAACAAGCAGCAGCTGAACGTGAAAAACAACAGCAACAACAAAGAGATCAAGAGGCACAAAGAGAGAAAGATCGTGCAGCTCAAGATGCAGCACAAAAAGCAAAAGAAAGATCAACAGAGCAAAGACAATCTCAAAATAATTCAAATGAACAAAAAGAACGTTAGTTAATCAAATGAACAATTTATGCGTAACATAAGAAAGAGGTAACCAAATGACGACTGTATATTTCAACCATGATGGTGGCGTAGATGATTTAATTTCATTATTTTTATTATTACAAATGGAAGATGTTAATTTGATAGGTGTAAGTGCAATTGGTGCAGATAGCTATGTAGAACCGGCAACAAACGCTTCTTGTAAAATCATTAATCGATTTTCATCACAAAAACTAAATGTCGCAGCTTCGAAAGAAAGAGGGAAAAATCCATTTCCTAAAGATTGGAGAATGCATGCCTTCTTTGTAGATGCGATGCCAATGTTAAATGAAGATGTTGAAGTAAATTCTACAATTTCTGAAAAAGAAGCATATGAAGATATCATTGAAAAGGTAATGAATAGTTCTGAAAAGGTAACAATGCTGTTTACGGGACCGTTAACAGATTTAGCTAAAAGTTTGAAAGTTGAACCAAGAATTGAAAGTCGTATTGAAAGAGTTGTATGGATGGGTGGTACATTGTTGAATAAAGGTAATGTTGAAGAACCTGAACATGATGGTACAGCTGAATGGAATGCTTTTTGGGATCCAGAAGCAGTAAAGACTGTTTTTGATACGCAATTACCGATTGATATTGTAGCATTAGAAAGCACGAATAAAGTACCTTTAACACCAGACGTACGTAAACGATGGGCGAATGAAAGACAATATGAAGGTGTTGATTTCTTAGGTATATGTTATGCGCTTGTGCCTCCATTAACGCATTTTGTAACAAATTCAACTTATTTCTTATGGGATGTATTAACAACAGCTTATGTTGGGAAACCTGAACTCGTTAAGAAAGAATCACATAAAGTATCTGTCATTACAGATGGACCTAGTCAAGGTAGAACATTCAAAAGTGATGAAGGAAGAATGATTAATATCATTAATGATGTTGATAGAGATGGATTCTTTGATTACATGACAGATTTAGCTAAAAAAATATAACAAATAAGCACTTCATTCAGTGTCGTTAGGATAAAATAGCGAGCTGAATGAAGTTTTTTTATGAAAAAATTAAAATTTTAAATTGCATAATGATAGGGCTCAACACTGTTCAACTCATAAAATAGTGAATTTTCTGATTAAAACCATTTTATTAGGTTATATGATTATATAGACAAAATGGGGAGTGTTTATAATTATGAAATTTAAAAGAAAGAACGTTAATGTTGTCGACGCCAGTAAAACGAAAAAAACGGTCGTTGCAACAGGTATTGGTAATGCGATTGAGTGGTTTGACTTCGGTCTATACGCTCAACTAGCCGTCATTATCAGTATGAATTTCTTTGGTAATATGCCAAAAGAAATTCAGCTTGCATCAACATTTGCGGTATTTGCTTTTGCATTTATAGTAAGACCGATTGGTGGTATATTCTTTAGTCATTTAGGAGATAAACATGGTCGTAAAGTTGTCCTTTCAACTACAATTATTATGATGGCTTTATCTACACTTGCTTTAGGACTATTACCGACACAACACCAAATCGGTATTTGGGCACCAATTTTATTATTAATTATTAGAATGATTCAATCATTCTCTACTGGTGGTGAGTATGCCGGTGCAATGACTTATATTGCAGAAATTTCACCAGATAAGACGAGAGGTAGACTTGGTAGCGGACTTGAAATTGGTACTTTATCAGGTAGTATTTTAGCCGCTGCATTAGTAGGTATTATGTATGCTCTATTGAGTGATGATCAAATGGCAGCTTGGGGCTGGAGAATCCCATTCATTATAGCTGCACCACTTGGTATTATAGGTGTCTATTTGAGAAATAATTTGGATGAAAGTCCAGCTTATGAAACAACACTTGAAGAGCAAGAAGAGCTTGAATACTCTTATAAAGATATCTTCAGAAAATATTGGAGAGATATCATTGTTTGTTTCGCAGGTGTAGCTTTCTTAAACGTTGCTAATTACATGGTATTATCATATATGCCGTCATTTTTAAATGGCACTTTAGATTTAGGTGGTACGATGAGTAGTATATTGAGTACGTTAACGATGGCAGCAATGATACCAGCAGTATTCTTCTTTGGTTGGTACAGTGATAAAGTTGGAAATAAAAATACCATTTTATTTGGATTAATAGGATTTAGTTTATTCTCAGTATTAGCCTTCTGGTTAATGAGTATTCCTTCAATACCGATTGTTATTTTAGGACTATTTATCATTGCACTGTTTATGTCTACATTTGAAGGCGTTATGCCATCTGTATTACCAAGTATTTTCTATACAAAAGTGAGATTAAGAACATTATCACTTGTTTACAATATTGGCGCAGCGATATTTGGTGGTTTAACACCATTTATTTTAACAACGTTAGTCGAAACAACTGGTCAAAAAATTGCACCATCTTATTATTTAACATTGATTAATGTCGTTGGACTTGTCATTTTCTTATTTATGTTTAAGACAACGTCTAATAAATCATTAAGAGGATCATATCCTAATGTTGATAATAAAGAAGACTTACAAGAAGTTTATGAAAATCCGAAAGATGCATTATGGTGGAATCACGAAGAACCAAATAAATCATAAAAAAATAAGGACTGAGACAAAATTTGTCTCAGTCCTTATTTATGTGACTTATATTCAATTAAACAGCTTCTACTTCTAAATTCACGTCAATATTTCCACGTGTTGCTTTAGAGTATGGGCAGAAATCATGCGCTGCTTTTAAATATTTCTCTGCGTCTTCTTGAGATACGTTTTTTACTTTAGCGGCAATATCTACTTCTAATTTAGGACTTTCAGCATTTTCGTCATCTACTAAACGAACTGTTAACGTAACTTCTGGTTCAGCATCACGAACTTTGTTTTGTTTTAAAATTAAATCAAAAGCACCGTTGAAGCATGAAGCGTAGCCTGCTGCGAAAAGTTGTTCTGGATTAGTGGCATTACCATCTGCTTGTTGTGGTGGTAATACATCTACATCGATTGCTTTATCGTCAGTGTAAACATGACCTTTACGTCCACCTGTGTTTGTAGCTTTTGTTTCATAATGAGTTGCCATAAAAAAATACCTCCTTTAAAGTATATTATCTATTTACCCGTATATTGTTTTTTAAATCATTTATAAATTATAAATTTTCATATATAAATTGTCGGAAATATGAAATAATATACATTATCAAAATAAGAGAGGTCACAACATGAAAGCAATATTAATAGGTGTCTTGGCAGCTTTATTTTTTGCAGTTACATTTGTCGTTAATCATATGATGGCTAATGATGGTGGAAGTTGGTATTTTAGTTCCTCTTTACGTTTTATTTTTATGCTGCCATTTTTATATTTGTTTGTACTCATCAAAGGTAGAACAAAGTTTGTTTTAAAGCATATTCAACAAGAGAAAAAGGCTTGGTTCATATGGAGTGCAGTTGGGTTTGTATTATTTTATGTACCGATAACTTTTTCAGCAGAGTATAGCCCAGGGTGGTTGATTTCAGGTACTTGGCAAATAACAATTATTTGCGGTATGATTCTCGCGCCATTATTTGTAGAAACAGTTGTTATAAATGGTAAAGAAACAATCGTTAGACATAAAATTCCATGGCGTTCATTATTGATTTCAAGCATTATGTTTATCGGTATTATCATTATCCAAATTCCTCAAGCAAGTGAAATTAAAATGAATTTATTTTTATTAGGTTTCTTACCGATTTTAATTGCAGCCTTTAGTTATCCTTTAGGAAATAGAAAAATGATGCAAGTTGTGAACGGTGAGCTCGGTACAATTGAACGTGTATTTGGTATGACGTTAGTCACATTGCCTATTTGGGTAGTCATTTTTATTGTTGGTGTACTTAAAGAAGGATTACCTTCTTCTAGTCAAGTTGTACAAGCATTTATCGTCGCACTATTTTCGGGCATCATCGCAACAATTCTATTTTTCTATGCTACAAATATTGTGAATGATAACCAAGAACAATTAGCAGCCGTTGAAGCGACGCAATCTTTGGAAGTTGTATTTGCCATTATTGGTGAAATGATTCTCCTAGGCTTACCGTTACCAAATGGTTTAAGTATGGTAGGTGTAGCACTCATTATAATAGGTATGTGTATATATAGTTTTATCGATCATATATCTATTGGTAAAATTTTCAAAAAATCATGAAGTGAGATGTTTAAAAATCCTTTTACAGGGTAAAACATATATGAATGGTCAATCATTCAATAAAGTTTAATGAAGGGTGATATAAAATGGCAGACGAAAGCAAATTCGAACAAGCAAAAGGTAATATTAAAGAAACAGTTGGTAATGCAACAGATAACAAAGACTTAGAAACTGAAGGTAAAAAAGATAAAGCTTCAGGTAAAGCTAAAGAAGCAGTAGAAAATGTTAAAGATAAAGCGAACGAAGTAATCGATAAATTTAAGAAATAATACATTTTCTAATTTATTTAAAGCATAAGAAAAGCCATTAGACACGTTGACTGTCTAATGGCTTTTTATTTACTTTACATCGTCTTTATCGATTTCCCATTTCATTTTGTAACGTTTATCAGATGAACGTAATTGTAATTGTACGTCATATTGATCCGCTTCAGGAACATCGTAGTATACATAACCAGTATCAGATTCTCCAGGTTTTAGACTGAATGAGAATCCATCATTTTTGTCATTCATACCATAGTATTTTGAAACTCTGCTTCCATCAGCAGTAACACCGAAGTTAGCATCTCCAACGATTAAGCTAGAGTTATTAATATTTTCAAGTTTGTAGTTAACTTTTAATATTTTATCTTTTAAAGGTTTAGTTCCGTCAGATGGTGGAGTAACAAATTCTGCTCTTTCAACTGTAATCTTTGTACCGATTGCACTAATCCCGTTACCAACTGATGTTTGTCTATCGATGATAGATGAATCATTATCATCTTCATCTGTTTTTTCTTCAGTTGTAGATTCTTCAGTAGTAGACTCTTCAGTCGTTTCTTCCTCAGTAGACTCCTCAGTTGTTTCTTCTTCTGTTGAGTTTTCTTCAGTAGAATTATCTTCAGTTTTGTTTGTGAACTCATCGATTTGGTCTTTAATTGGACCAGCAGCGCATGCACCTAAAATAACAGCTAAAATAATGAATATAACTAAACATCCACCACAGCCGAATAACCAAGGTTTCATACTAGAGCCATTGCCGTCTCCCGATTGTTGTTGCTGATTGTTACCATTTGTTTCGTTAAATGGATTATTTTGTTGTTCTGAGGTGTTCTGATTAAAAGGATTCTGATCTGATTGATTAGAATTAGCCATAATATTTCCCCCTTATTCATTACTTTATTTTAATAAAAAATTATTGTTTCCACTTAATCGAAATTCTTGTGTGAAAGTTTTCAACTATTGATAAACAATTGTGTTATTTATTAATTATTTTTAGTTTATAGTAAACTGGGAAATAAATCTAGGCTTATTATTAAATTTATAAAAAATTTATAGTACTTTAATATTTAATGATTTTGTAGAATATGAATGTTTGTAAATTTTATGCAAAAGGGGGTAATATAGTAATAAAGGAGTGATAAATATGTATAAAAATATTTTGTTTGGCATTGATACAGAAATGAAAAATCAAAAGGTTTTAGAACAAATTAATCACCTCGTAGGAGAAGGTTCTCAGGTTACATTACTGAATGTTGTCGCTGATAAAGACCTTCAAGCTTCAGTAAGAATGGGTGTTCATTTAGATGAAATTCAAGAAAAACGCCAAGAAGCTATGAAACATGTCTTAGATTATTTCCATGAACAAAACATTCAATATAAAATTGAATTTGCGAAAGGGAATCCTAAAACAGAATTAGTGCATAGAGCAAATAGTGGTGATTTTGATATCGTTGTGTTGAGTAATAGAAAAGCAGAAGACACAGATAAAATGGTATTAGGAAGTGTCAGCCATAAAGTCGCTAAAAGAGCTAAAATTCCTGTATTAATTGTGAAGTAGTAAGCACACATTGATTTAAGTAATAGATTTCTTGAATCATCATGCATCGTTTCATAGAAAAAAGTCCTCGACTCATGTAAAATGAAAATAGAAGCATATTGGAGGAATGACTATGACTGATGGACAAAAGAAAGCGTTTCCGTATATCGTTGCAACGATTTCATTAGAAACTCAAGATGATATTGAAAAAACAGTGCAAGAACTCAATGCTCATAAGGATTCAATAGATATTGTTGAATTTAGAGCAGATACTTTAAAAAATACTTCAATTGAAAACATTAATGAAACATTAGAGAAATTTAAAAGTGCATATTATGATGCGCCAATTCTGTTCACTTATCGTTCAGTAGGGCAAGGTGGTCATGGTGACTTTGATCATGAAACTTATTACAAAATCATGCAAGATATTATATGTAACAAAAAAGCTGAATACGTCGATATTCAACTCGATACGTATGAAGATAATCTTATGAATTGCATTACGAAAGCTCAGCATAATGATGTGAAAATTATTATTTCACATCATGACTTTAAATCAACACCTGACGTTGAAGAAATGTTTGTCACATATGAGAAAATGGCAGAGTTAGGTGCAGATATTGGTAAATTAGCTGTGATGCCACAGAACGAACGTCATTTATTATCGATGTTAAATGCTATGAATAGAGCTTTTCATAAGTTAGATATTGATGTAATTGGTATATCTATGGGTGAACTAGGTAAGATGACAAGAATAACTGGTGGTATGTTTGGATCTAAATTTACTTATGGTTTCGTAGGTAAAGAAGCGGCACCAGGTCAAATTCATGTTAAAGATATTAAAGAACAGTTAGCTTTATATCAAAATTAATCACATTATTAAGCATAATAATGATGAAGCGAGTGTAGAAATCTTCAGGATAATTCTAGATTTCTATCTCGCTTCTTTATTTTATGATACAATTGATAATAATTATCAATGAATTAGGAGTGTAAATAATGGAATTAAAGAAAGCGATTGAAGAAAGAAGAAGCGTCAAAAAATATGATTATGATATGTATATAGACGAAGAAAAAGTATTTTCTTTAGTTGATTTAGCAACATACGCACCAAACCATGGTATGAGAGAACCTTGGAGACTTGTGTATATCAATAAAAAACAAATTCCTGAATTTGCAGAAGAAGTAGCACAATCAGCATTTGTTAACGATCCAGCTAAACAAGAAAAATATATCAATAAAGTGACTAAAGTTGGTGGCATGTTTGTCATCTTGTCAAAAAGAGACTCAAGACAAAAAGAAAATCTTGAAAATCAAATGGCAATTGGCGCATTTGTACAGAATTTAATGTTATTGATGCATGATGAGGGAATGGGTTCATGTTGGAAAACACCTGCATTTATATTTAATCCATCATTTAGAAAAACAGTCGGCGCTCAGGATGATGAAGATGTATGTGGATTTTTATATTTAACTGAAAAAGATTCAAGTGTAAAAGCGGCCGAAAGAAAAAATAGATCATTAATCACTGAGTGGTAATAACGAAACCCACAACTGAGTTCTTATACTCAATTGTGGGTTTTAATATGATTATTTTAAGTTCTCAGCTAAGAACGCTTTAACATCTTCTGGTGTTTTTGCGTTTGCTGAATGTAAGTGTGCAAGTTTTTCGTTGTTTTTAAATACTAATAAACTTGGGATACCCATTACATCATTTTCAGTTGCTGCTTCAGGAACTTGGTCACGATTGATTTGATACCAATTGTATTGATTGTATTCATCGATGATTGGATCAATCCATTGATTCATTCTTGTGCAATCTGGACACCAGTCTGCGAAGAATTTAACGACAACTGGTTCATCGCTTTGTGTAATTTCTTCAAATTCAGCATATTGACTTATTGTTCTCATATTTATTCTGCTCCTTAGAAATAATGATTATAAGGTAAGTATATCTTATTTCTAATATTTAAAAAAATATTTAACTCATTACTACATGTTCTGTACTAATATTGTTATAATAAAATTAAATAGACATATGGAGGTAAAGACATGATAAAATTTTATCAATATCCTAATTGTACAACTTGTAAAAAAGCAGCAAAGTTCTTAGAAATGAACGGTGCCAGTTTTGAACCGATTGATATTACTCAATTAACACCAACAGCTAAAGAATTAAAAGATATCATTGATGGGACAGACATAAATGTTAATCAATTATTTAATACTCGAGGCGCTAAATATCGCGAATTGGGATTAAAAGATAAAATGGATGATTTATCAGACAACGAAAAGTTTGATTTATTAGCATCTGATGGCATGTTAATTAAAAGACCTTTAGCCGTTTTAGGAAATAAAGTGACACTTGGATTTAAAGAAGACGAATATCGTCAAACTTGGTTATAAAAATAGTTGCTTGAATAATGGCTTTATGTCATGATTATAATTGAATTACATATAGGAGGGGATTACTTTGACAGTGCCTAGTGAGTTAAAATATTCAAAAGAACATGAATGGGTAAAAGTAGATGGAGATATCGTAACAATCGGTATTACTGATTTTGCTCAATCAGAATTAGGGGACATCGTGTTTGTTGAGTTGCCAGAAGAAGGTGACGAATTAACTAGTGGAGATTCATTCGGTAGTGTAGAATCTGTTAAAACAGTTTCTGAACTATATGCACCACTATCTGGTAAAGTCGTTGAAGTAAACGAAGAACTAGAAGACAGCCCTGAGTTTGTTAATGAATCATCATATGATAAAGCTTGGATGGTCAAAGTTGAACTATCTGATAAAGCTCAATTAGATGAATTATTAGATGCAGACGCTTATAGCGAAATGATAGGTGAATAACATAACATTAAACTCCACGATACTGATGTGTCATGGAGTTTTTTTGAAATATTTATCATGAAACTGAACAGTAATACTATCTCATTTGTAGAAGGTGATATTCATGGCGATGATTAAAAAGATTATAATCGTAGAAGGTATTTCTGATAAAAAACGAGTGGAAGAAGTATTAAATGATCATGTTCATATCATTTGTACCCATGGAACGATGGGTGTCGAAAAAATGGATGAGCTACTAGAAGAGATATACGGTTCTCAAGTATATGTCTTAGTAGATCAAGATAAGGAAGGTAAGAAAATTAGAAAATGGTTTAAGAAATATGCGAGTGAAAGCCAGCATATTTATATTGATTCTACATTTTCTGAAGTAGCGCGCTGTCCAAGACAATATTTAGCGAATGTGTTAAACTATCATGGATTTATAGTTAAGAATGATTTTGTATTGAAAGGGAAGTATCGTTACCATGAAACACACAGAAATATTGAACGATATATACAAGCATTTTGATAAAGATATCCATTTATTATTTGGATATACGCCAACATGTGGAACGTGCAAAATATCAGAACGCATGTTAGATATTGCAAACGAAGTATCACAATTACCTATTAATAAGTGTGACTTAAATTTTTATCCAGAATTCTGTAAAGAATTTGAAATCATGTCAGTACCCGTACTTTTTATCATGCATAAAGATCAAGTTATCCGTCGAATCTATGCCTTTCAGTCTGTTCCGTATATATTAGAGAATATTCAAAAAGTTATTGACGATAAAAACTTATCATGATAGTATGTATTTAATTAAATACGTAATAACTCTTATCAAGAGTGGTGGAGGGATGTGCCCTTTGAAGCCCGGCAACCGTCATATAAATATGAAATGGTGCCAATTCACAAAAAGTGTTAACTTTTGGAGATGAGAGAAAGACAAATTTTTGACGCCTTTCTCTTATTTTAAGAGTGAGGCGTTTTTAATTTAGAGATTAGGAGGCAACAGATTTGATCGAGTTAAATAAAGTTGTTAAAACTTTCAAAACAAAAAAAGGTGACATAACAGCTGTTGACCATGTTGACTTAAAAATAGATAAAGGAAGTATATATGGTGTAATTGGATTTTCTGGTGCAGGTAAAAGTACACTTATACGTATGTTTAACGGCCTAGAAACACCTACTGAGGGAGAGGTAATTGTTGACGGTGCGAACATCGGACAATTATCGAAGCAAGACCTTAGATTGAAAAGACAAAAAGTAAGCATGATTTTCCAACATTTCAACTTACTTTGGTCTAGAACAGTTAAAGATAACATCGCATTTCCATTAGAAATCGCTGGTGTATCTAAAAGTGAAATTAATGAGAGAACAAAAGCACTCATTAAAAGAGTTGGTTTAGAAGGACGCGAAAATGCCTATCCTTCACAACTATCAGGAGGGCAAAAACAAAGAGTAGGTATTGCCCGTGCACTAGCTAATGACCCGCATGTCTTATTATGTGACGAAGCAACAAGTGCACTCGATCCGCAAACTACTGATGAAATATTAGATTTATTAGTAGATATTAATAAAGAACTGGATTTAACAATCATACTGATTACACATGAAATGCATGTCATTAGAAAAATTTGTGATCATGTAGCAGTCATGGAGAACGGTAAGTTTGTTGAAGAGGGTGAAGTTATTAACGTATTTAATAACCCTCAAACATATGTTACACAACGATTTGTTAAAGATGATCTTAAAGCAGATGATTTACAAAGAACTTTACAAGACTTTAAGAAAGAACAACCAAATGGTGAAATTTGGAAGTTAAACTTCGTTGGTGGAACAAGTTCTGATCCAGTATTAGCGAAAATTATAAAAACTTATAATATCGATATTAATGTTATCGAAGGTGACGTTAAATTAACTCAAAACGGTACATTTGGACATATGATCGTTCATTTACCTCAAGGAGATTATTCTAAAGAAGCAATTAAGCAAGAATTGAATAATCTAGGCGTGAAAGTAGAGGTGAACGTAGGTGAATAAATCATTTGGAGATATCATAACAGAAATGGTCACGATGCCTAACGTACGATGGGATGCTGTATGGGAAGCATTGTATGAAACGTTATATATGACGATTATTTCTACAGTATTTACTTTAGTATTTGGATTAATCTTAGGAACTTTACTATTTTTAACATCAAGAGGAACATCTAAAAGTTCACGTGTGTTCTATTCAATCGTTTCATTTGTCGTGAACCTATTTAGAGCTATTCCATTTATCATTTTAATATTATTATTACTACCTTTTACGGACATCTTACTAGGTACAATTAGTGGACCTAAAGGCGCTTTACCAGCATTGATTATTGGTGCATCACCATTTTATGCACGACTTGTTGAAATCGGCATGAAAGAAATTGATAAAGGTGTTATTGAAGCGGCAGTTTCAATGGGTGCTACTACTTGGACAGTCGTTCGAAAAGTATTAATAAAAGAATCATTACCTGCTTTAGTATCGGGAATCACAGTTACAGCTATTGCTTTAGTTGGATCAACTGCTATAGCCGGTGTAATTGGTGCAGGTGGTTTAGGTAACTTAGCTTACCTAACTGGATTTACACGAAATCAAAATGACGTCATTTTAATTTCAACAATCTTTATTTTAATTATTGTTTTTGTTATCCAATTTATTGGAGATTTAATTGTAAAAAGAATTGATAAACGTTAAGGAGTGTTTTAAATGAAAAAAGTATTTGGGTTATTATTTATTTCAATTTTAACAGTCGTGCTAGTAGCTTGTGGTGGCGGTAGTGGCGACAAGAAAGAAAAGAATGAAACAATTAAAATTGGTGCATCACCAGCACCTCATGCTGAAATTTTAGAAGAAGCTAAACCACTTCTTAAAAAAGAAGGTTATGACTTAGAAATCAAGACAATCAATGATTACACAACACCTAACAAATTATTAGATAAAGGTGAACTTGATGCAAACTTCTTCCAACATACACCATACTTAAAAACTGAATCAAAAGAAAAAGGATATAAAATTGAATCAGCTGGTAACGTACATTTAGAGCCAATGGCAGTTTACTCTAAAAAATACAAAAAATTATCTGACTTACCAAAAAATGCAACAGTTTATGTATCAAACAATCCAGCAGAAGAAGGTAGATTCATCTCATTCTTCGTTAAAGAAGGATTAATCAAAATCAAAGACGGTGTTAAACCAGTTGACGCAACATTTGATGACATCGTAGAAAACAAGAAAAACATTAAATTCAACAATAAACAATCAGCAGAATTTTTACCTAAATCTTATCAAGCAGACGAAGGTGATGCTACAATCATCAACTCTAACTTTGCAATCGAACAAGGATTAAATCCACTTAAAGATTCAATTGCAGTAGAAGGAAAAGATTCACCATACGCAAACCTAATTGCAGTTCAAAAAGGTCATAAAGATGACAAACAAATTAAAGCTTTAATGAAAGTCTTACAATCTAAAGAAATTAAAGACTTCATCAACAAGAAATACGACGGAGCTGTAATCGCAGCTAAGTAAGAAATTTAAAAAACATCTAGCCATATGGTTAGATGTTTTTTGTATTTATGAGTAGAAAAACTCTTTGAGAAAAATTACTTATAGTAACTACATGGTATTAGCTGTAAACCTAACTTTAATAATATAATGTGATATATTTGATATATAAACGTGAGGTGATGAAATTGGTAAATGATATAAAAATTCATGTTCTACACACTGGAACTGTTATTGTAGATGAAGCTTTACCTTTTAGTACTTCTAGTAGAAATCCTATTGCTTGGACTGGTTTATTTAGGAATAAAAAGCACCAAATTTCTTTACCAGTATCTGTTTATTTAATTGAACATCCTAAAGGGTTAGTTTTAATTGATACAGGTTGGCATACTGACAATAGAGTTAATCAAAAGAAAAATCTTTTATTTCAGTATCCTGTGAATAAAGCTTCTCTTCCAAAAGGTCAAGCTGTTCATGAACAATTAAGAAACTTAGGTTATGAAATTGATGATATTGATTATGTGCTCATGAGTCACATGCATTGCGATCATGCGGATGGTTTAAGACATGTAAAAAATGCTAAAAAAATATTACTGAGTGAACCTGAAAATGAAGCGATTAAATCGGATAAAATGCATTACCTTCCTCATGAATGGAAAGATGTAGATTTATCTACTTTTAAATTAAGTTACACAAATATAGGTCCTAAAGGATATTCATTTGATTTATTCGGAGATGGCACGTTACAAATGGTATGGTGTCCTGGACATAGTAAAGGGTTATGTGCAACGTTGGTGAAAAAAGAGGGACAAGATAAATTTGTACTTTTAGCATCTGATGTTGGATATGCAAATAGATCATGGGAAAGAAATATTTTACCCGGAGTTTTAGTTAATAGAAAAGATGCTCAAGAATCTTTAAATTGGGTTAAGTATATTTCAGAAGATAAAAACTGTATAAAAGCAATAGCCAATCATGATGATAATACTGAACCACAAACTATAATTTTATAAGACATTACATCTAGCCATAAGGTTAGATGTTTTTTTGTATTATTACTCATCTTTGGGCATTATGTTTGTGTGTGCTTTCATTTATAGTTAAAATTTATTTAATTAAATGAAAAGGTGGTAAATTATGAAGATTATATTAGTTGGTGCTAATGGTACTATTGGTTCAGCAGTGGCAGAAGAACTTGCGTCAAATGGACATGAAGTTGTGAAAGTTGGACGTAACTCAGGTGACTATCAAATGGATATGTCGAATGTAGAAGATATTAAATTAATGTTTGAACAAATTCAAAATGTAGATGCAGTTGTTTCTACTGCAGGTGCAGCGAATTTTGATGATTTATCTGACTTAACACCTGAATCAAATGAAGTTGCTGTTACAAGTAAATTACTTGGACAAATCAACTTAGTACTGATCGGACAACATTATATTAATGATGGCGGAAGTTTCACATTAACAACTGGTGTTATTATGGACGAACCAATCAAAGGTGGCGTTTCATCAGCAATGGCTGGTGGTGGTATTCAAGCATTTGTGAAATCAGCTGCATATGAATTAAAACGCGATTTAAGAATTAATAATGTAAGTCCAAATGTAATTGAAGAAGCACTCGAAGATTATGGTGATTTCTTTAAAGGTTATCAAGCAGTCCCAGCTAAAAAAGCCGCTAAAGCATACTTGAAAAGTGTAGAGGGTATTCATTCGGGTCAAACATACCGAGTTTATGAATAATATTTGAGAAAAAGCAGTCGTTCTCCCGATGTAAACGGAGACTCGACTGCTTTTTGTTTTAGTAGAGATGAAAATATGGTCAAGGTGCACGAAGACTGAGAGATATCGTGCGCCAGGGTACAAAATAAGGGCATAACGCACGAAGACTGAGAGATATCGTGCGCCAGGGTAAAAAAATAGGGAATAACGCACGAAGACTGGTAGATATCGTGCGCCAGGGTACAAAATAAGGGCATAACGCACGAAGACTGTGTATTATCCCCTATAGAGTAGACATTAAAAAAACTAAAAATCTATAGGGGGTATTTTTATGTATAAAACTAGACTACCTGTTGAACTGTATCAGGAAATCTTCGATTTGCATGAAAAGGGTTATTCCTTTCAAAATGTAATTGATAAGTTAAATTTAGATATTAGTGATAGTGTGATTCGATTTAAATATAAAGTGTATAAGCAACATGGTATAACAGCACTTATAAATAAGAATCGAAATAAAATCTATACACGCGAATTTAAAGAAAAAGTTGTTAAAGAATATCTAGAGACTAATAAGACGTATTCAGATCTAGCAGCCTATTACAATATTTCACATCACGCTACTTTAAAAAATTGGGTGGTAAAGTATACTGAAGGAAAGGAAAATAAATCTTATTTTCCATATCTGGAGGTAGACACTATGAATACTAGAAAAACAACATTTGAAGAAAGAATTGAAATAGCTAAATATTGTATTGAAAATAATAGAGACTTTAATAAGACAGCTGAAAAGTACCAAGTTAACTATTCACAAGTCTATAATTGGGTAAAAAAATATGAAAAACATGGTGATATTGGTTTAGTAGATGGTAGAGGTAAAGGAAAACCAGTTGAAGCTTTAACTAGAGAAGAAGAACTTGAATTAAAAATAAAAGCACTTGAACAAAGAAATAAATTTCTCCAAATGGAGAATGAGGTATTAAAAAAGCAGGAAGAAATAGAGAGGCAGTTGATGAATCGAAAATCAGGCAAATAGCAGCATACAAGACAATCGAAGCATTAAAAGATAAGTATCCAATCAAATGGATATGCGCCGCACTTGAAATATCGAGAGCGAGTTATTATAAATGGAAAAACAGAGAGGTTTCAGAATCTGAAAGATTCAATAACGAATTAAAAGATGAGATTTTTAGGATTTATCATGAACATGATGGCATATATGGATATCGAAGAATTTATATTTATCTGAGATTATATACTAAATTCCAGGTTAATCATAAACGCGTATATAGAATTATGAAGAAGTACGGATTAAAAGCTGTCATTAGAAAAAAGGGAAGGCAATATAAACTTAGTAAGCCAGAAATCACTTCTCAAAATATCCTTAATAGAGAGTTCACAACAACTAAAGTTAACAAAGTCTGGTTAACAGACGTGACAGAATTTAAATTAAAAAATGGATCTAAAGTGTATTTAAGTGCTATTTATGATTTAGGTGCTAAAAAAGTCATCAGTCATGTAATCTCATCTCAAAATAATAATAAACTAGTATTTGATACCTTTAATAAAGCCATAATTAAAAGAAATACCGAAGGCATTATATTTCATAGCGACAGAGGATTCCAATATACGAGTGTTCTATTTAGAGAGATGATTAAAAAAGCTTCTATGAAGCAAAGCATGTCTCGTGTAGGTAGATGTATTGATAATGGTCCTATGGAAGGTTTTTGGGGATTACTCAAATCAGAAGTATTCAAAGACAAACCACAAACATTCAATGATATAAAACACGCTATAAAGCAAATAAACGAATATATAAAATTTTATAATTCTAAAAGAATTTCATTAAAAATGGCTGCGCTTATAAAAGCACAGCCAACAAATTGATTGCTTTTTTTAGTGTCTACTTGACAGGGTTATGTTCACTGAGAGATATCGTGCGCCAGGGTACAAAATAAGGGCATAACGCACGAAGACTGGTAGATATCGTGCGCAAGTGTACAAAATAATGGCATAACGCACGAAGACTGGTAGATATCGTGCGCTAGGATACAAAATAAGGGCGAAACGCACGAAGACTGAGAGATATCGTGCGCAAGGGTACAAAATAAGGGCATAACGCACGAAGACTGGTAGATATCGTGCGATAATCAATACTTAAATATATCCGTTAAAGAAATAAATGATGAGCATAAATACGGCAATGGCATATAAAATGATACCGACAAATCTGTAATTTCTAACGTTGAATGTAGCGATTGTAACAATTGTAGCAGCTGTTAATAATGTGTTTAAAAGACTACTCAAATTAATAACATTGACTAAATTTAATAAAAGTATAAATGCACATATTGCACTTATAACGAATGCAAATTGTTCATAGCGTTTCATGTAATTTTCCTTTCATAAACTGCATATTTATTTATCATCATTATAGTATATATTGGATAGAAAGGCATTCGGAAGACGTTGAAATAGAATATTTATAAATTGAGAATTAATTGAAATGATTATCATTTGAAAAACATTTCAGAAAAATACTTTATATGAACAGTTTCTTCTATATAAATAAAGCGAAAATGTTTATTTGCCCGTGTAACTACGTTATAATATTAAGGGTAAAGATTCACAGCAAACTTTGACGTTACATTAAAATTATTATAAACTAGAAAAGATAATGTAGGGTTATCTTTTTTAAATGTGAATAAATTCTCTGGAGGGAAAAATAATATGGCATCAATATTAGAAATCAAAGATTTACACGTAGAAATCGAAGGTAAGAAAATTCTTAAAGGTGTAGATTTAACTATTAAACAAGGTGAAATCCACGCAATCATGGGACCTAACGGTACTGGTAAATCAACTTTATCATCTGCAATCATGGGCCATCCTAGTTATGAAGTAACACAAGGTGAAGTACTTCTTGATGGTGAAAATGTATTAGAAATGGAAGTTGACGAGCGTGCGCAAGCTGGTTTATTCCTAGCTATGCAATACCCATCAGAAATTTCTGGTGTAACAAATGCTGATTTCTTACGTTCTGCAATTAATGCTAAACGTGAAGAAGGCGATGAAATTAACTTAATGCAATTCATTAAGAAATTAGATAAACAAATGGATCTATTAGAAATGGACCAAGATATGGCTCAAAGATACCTAAACGAAGGTTTCTCTGGCGGTGAGAAGAAACGTAACGAAATTCTTCAATTAATGATGTTAGAACCTAAATTTGCAATTTTAGATGAAATTGACTCAGGTTTAGATATTGACGCATTAAAAGTTGTATCAAAAGGTATTAACAAAATGCGTGGAGAAGACTTTGGTTGTTTAATTATTACTCACTATCAAAGATTATTAAACTATATTACACCTGACTTTGTACACGTTATGATGCAAGGTAGAGTTGTTAAATCAGGTGGCGAAGAATTAGCAAAACGTCTTGAAGCAGAAGGTTACGAGTGGATTAAAGAAGAACTTAACATTAAAGACGAAACAATTAACGCTGAATAATATATGATCATGATAGTCAAGTAGGAGGAGTATAAATGGCAACTGAAACAAAGTTAAATATTAACGTTGAAGACTTAGTTAATTATTCAGCATCTCAAAATGAACCACAATGGATGACTGATTTAAGAAAAGAAAGTTTTCAAAAATTAGATACATTAGAAATGCCTAAACCAGACAAAACAAAAATTGACAGATGGGATTTTGATTCATTCAAAACACATGCTGTTACAAGTGAAACATTTGATACTATCGACAATTTACCAGAATCAGTTCGTAAAATTATCGATACTGAAAATGCTACAAACTTAATTGTTCAACATAATAATACACCTGCTTTTACTAAAGTAGATGAAAAATTAGTCGAACAAGGCGTTGTAATTAAAGATTTAAAAACAGCTTTAATTGAAAATAGTGATTTAGTACAAAAATACTTCATGACAGACGCAGTTAAAGTTGATGAACATAGATTAACAGCTTTACACGCAGCATTAGTTAACGGTGGTGTATTTGTATACGTACCTAAAAACGTTGTTGTAGAAGACCCTGTTCAATACGTTGTATTACATGATGATAGCGATGCAAGTTTCTTCAACCATGCGATTATCGTAACTGAAGAAAGTGCAGAATTAACTTACGTTGAAAACTATTTATCTACAGTATCTTCAAACGAAGGTCAATTAAACATCGTTTCTGAAGTAATTGCTGGTGCAAACTCAAACATTACTTACGGTACAGTTGATTTCATGGATAAAGGCTTTACTGGTCACATTATCCGTCGTGGTACAGCAGCAGCTGATGCGACAATCGATTGGGCTTTAGGTTTAATGAATGACGGTAGTACAATTAACGACAACACGACTTATTTAATGGGTGACCGTTCAAACTGTAACTTAAAAACAGTCGTAGTTGGTCGTGGAGAACAAAAACAAAACTTCACAACACAAATCATTCAATATGGTAAAGAATCTAATGGTCACATATTGAAACATGGTGTTATGAAAGATAGTTCTTCTTCAATCTTTAATGGTATTGGTTACATCAAACACGGTGGTACGAAAGCAGATGCTCAACAAGAATCTCGTGTTCTTATGTTATCTGAAAAAGCACGTGGAGATGCAAACCCAATCTTATTAATTGATGAAGATGATGTAACAGCAGGACACGCAGCTTCAGTAGGTAGAGTAGATCCAACTCAACTTTATTACTTAATGAGTAGAGGTATTTCTCGTGAAGAAGCAGAACGTTTAGTTATTCACGGTTTCCTTGATCCAGTTGTATCTGCATTGCCAATCGAAGACGTTAAACGTCAATTACGTGAAGTTATTGAATTAAAAGTAACAACACAAATATAAAAAAGGCACAGAAAGGTCTGATAATGTGGCCGAATCAACATTTAATGTAGAAAAAATTATAAAAGATTTCCCGATATTAGAACAACAAGTTAACGGTAGTAGACTCGTGTATTTAGATTCATCAGCCACAAGTCAAACACCTACTCAAGTCACTGATAGCATTGTAGATTACTACAACCGTTATAACTCTAATGTTCACCGAGGTGTGCATACACTAGGTACACTTGCTACGGATGCTTATGAAAAAGCACGAGAAACTGTTAGAAGATTTATAAATGCACAATATTTTGAAGAAGTTGTGTTCACTAGAGGAACTACAACAGCAATCAACTTAGTGGCGCATAGTTACGGTGATGCAAATGTTTCTGAAGGTGATGAAATTGTTGTCACACAAATGGAACATCATGCGAATATCGTGCCATGGCAACAGCTTGCTAAAAGAACAGGTGCTAAACTTAAATTTATTCCAATGTCAGAAAGTGGCGAACTTGAAAGAGAGGCAATTGAAAGTACGATCAATGATCGAACTAAAATTGTCGCAGTCGCTCATGTGTCTAACGTATTAGGTACAATCAATGATGTTAAATATATTGCAGAAGTCGCACATCGTCATAATGCTGTTATTGCAGTAGATGGTGCCCAGTCAGCACCACATATGAAAGTGGATGTTCAAGATTTAGATGTAGACTTCTTTAGCTTTAGTGGTCATAAAATGTTAGGCCCTACTGGCATAGGTGTCTTATATGGTAAACGTGATTTATTAGATAAGATGGAACCAATCGAATTTGGTGGAGATATGATTGACTTTGTTGGATTAGAAGATGCAACATGGACAGACTTACCAACGAAATTCGAAGCTGGTACACCGCTTATTGCTGAAGCAATTGCTTTAGCTGAAGCGATTAAATATATTGATGCTATCGGTTTAGATAACATTCATCAACATGAGTATGATCTTGTGAACTATGCTTACAATGAAATGTCTAAAATTGATGGACTTGAAATATATGGACCTACTCCTGATAAAAGAGCTGGATTAATTACATTTAATGTAGAAGGTGTTCACCCACATGACTTAGCAACAGCATTAGATTCTGAAGGCGTAGCTGTAAGAGCAGGTCACCATTGTGCACAACCATTAATGAAATGGTTAAACCAATCATCAACAGCAAGAGCAAGTTTCTATATTTATAATACTACTGAAGATGTTGACCAACTCATTCAGGCACTAAATGGCGCGAAGGAGTTTTTCTCTTATGAATTTTAACAATTTAGATCAACTATACCGTTCTGTCATTATGGACCACTATAAGAATCCTCGTAATAAAGGCGTTCTTGAAGATGGCTCTCTAACAATAGATATGAACAATCCTACATGTGGAGATCGCATCCGCTTAACATTAGATGTAGAAGATAATGTTATTAAAGATGCTAAGTTTGAAGGTGAAGGTTGCTCTATTTCAATGTCTAGCGCATCTATGATGACTGAAGCGGTTAAAGGTCATACAATCGAAGAAGCATTAGAAATGAGTCAAGAATTCTCAAACATGATGCTTGGTGAATCCTACGATATTACAGAAGAAATGGGCGATATAGAAGCACTATCAGGTGTATCTAAATTCCCAGCAAGAATCAAATGCGCTACTTTAGCATGGAAAGCATTTGAAAAAGGAACAAAAGAGCAAAATAACGCGTAACTTTTGAAAAATGGGCGAACGCTATTATAAAAGAGGAGTGAAGAAAATGGCTAAAAAATCACCAGAAGTTGGAGATTATAAATATGGCTTCCATGATGAAGACGTTTCTATTTTCCGTTCAGGTAGAGGTTTAACAGAAGAAATCGTTAAAAAAATATCTGAAATGAAAGACGAACCACAATGGATGCTTGATTTTCGTTTGAAATCATTAAAACAATTTTACAAAATGCCAATGCCAATGTGGGGTGGCGATTTAACAGAGTTAAACTTTGATGAAATCACGTACTACGTTAAACCATCAGAACGTTCTGAGCGTTCATGGGATGAAGTACCAGAAGAAATCAAAAATACTTTCGATAAATTAGGTATTCCTGAAGCAGAACAAAAATATCTTGCAGGTGTATCTGCACAATATGAATCAGAAGTTGTTTACCACAACATGGAACAAGACTTAGAAGAACAAGGTATTATCTTCAAAGATACTGATTCAGCATTACGTGAAAATGAAGAATTATTCAAAGAATATTTCGCAAGTGTTATTCCAGCTGCAGATAATAAATTCTCAGCATTAAACTCAGCAGTTTGGTCTGGTGGATCATTCATTTACGTACCAAAAGGCGTAAAATTAGAAACACCACTTCAAGCTTACTTCAGAATTAACTCTGAAAACATGGGTCAATTTGAAAGAACATTAATTATTGCTGATGAAGGTTCTTCAGTACACTATGTAGAAGGTTGTACAGCACCTGTTTATACGACTAATTCATTACACTCAGCTGTAGTTGAAATTATCGTTAAGAAAGATGCATACTGCCGTTATACAACAATCCAAAACTGGGCTAACAATGTTTATAACTTAGTTACTAAACGTACTTTCGTATATGAAAATGGTACGATGGAATGGATTGATGGTAACTTAGGATCTAAATTAACAATGAAATACCCATCTTGTTTCTTACTTGAAGAAGGCGCTAGAGGTATGACTTTATCTATCGCGCTTGCAGGTAAAGGACAAGTTCAAGACGCTGGTGCAAAAATGATTCATAAAGCGCCTAATACGTCATCAACAATTGTTTCTAAATCAATTTCTAAAAATGGTGGTAAAGTTGTTTACCGCGGTCAAGTACACTTCGGACGTAAAGCAACTGGCGCACGTTCAAACATTGAATGTGACACATTAATTATGGATAACGAATCTACATCAGATACAATTCCTTACAATGAAATCATGAACGATAACATTTCATTAGAACACGAAGCGAAAGTTTCTAAAGTATCTGAAGAACAATTATTCTACCTAATGAGCCGTGGTATTTCAGAAGAAGAAGCAACTGAAATGATCGTAATGGGCTTCATCGAACCATTTACAAAAGAATTACCAATGGAATACGCAGTAGAAATGAACCGTCTAATCAAATTCGAAATGGAAGGTTCAATTGGATAATACCAATTAAACTGTGTAAGACAATATTTATAGATAAAATAACCCTGTATAAGTTCTTAGTCGTAAGAACTTATACAGGGTTTTTCTATTTCTTAATCTATTTTAGATAATATGTTTATAAAGTAATCTTCGATTTTGTTCGTGCATGCTTGCCTAGGGTATGGTTCGAGCCAATAGTCTCTCACTCATACTATTCCCTCAGGCGTCAGCACTTAACAAAATCGATGGGAGATATTTTTAATATAGAAAATATATACCTATTTATATGTTTGTGGTATTATTTTTACAAATTAAGGAAATATAAAATGAAGTCTTACAAGGTTATCATAATGAGGTGATCAATGTTGAATAACTTAAAAGAAATTTTTAAAAATATAACAATACTAGAAATTATATGCTTTATACCATTTGTGTTTTTGTTTTCGTATTTACCTAATTCGAATATGATATGTATAATTGTTAATATAGTTATAGTTATTTTTTGTTGCTTAGGTGCTTCACATTTATTTTACTTAATCAAAGATTATAAAAGGAATAAAGCTAACAAGTAAATGGAGGTAGACAGTGTTTAATATCATACTAGATATATGTATATTAGTAATTTCTTTAACCATTTCTATATACGTTGCAATATCTAAAAATATAAATATTATTGCTTCTATAGAGCATGATAAAGTAAAGCCAGAAAATATAGCTAAAATCTCATACATATTTGCTACTTGTTTATTTTTGGGAACAGTGTTAATTGTTGCTGGAGATATAGTTTATGATTTTAATTTTATATTATCAATCATTTCTATTATATTAGGTATTTCAGTACTCTTAATGTTTTATGCCTTATTTATAATGATAGAGAAGAAGTGAATTTTGGATTTATAATACTACCATATAAAGATGGCCCCGTAGAATTTCTACGGGGTTTTCTATGACTTAATCAATTTTAGATAATGTAACGGATGATGTTCTATTTCTTAAGTCTACTTCGATTTCTTCAAGGCTTCTGCCTCTTGTTTCTGGTAAGTATTTAATGACAAATATCATTGCAAGTATACCGATGACTGCAAAGATTAGAAATACTTGTTCGATTCCCATTACTGATGTGAGCAGTGGGAAGAATTGTGCGACTAATAAGCTACCTATTGATAAGGATAATGTCGCGATACCTGTTGCTGCGCCTCTTGCTCTCATTGGGAATAGTTCTGGTAACATGATCCATAAGATTGGTCCCCAAGTGAATGCAAAGAAAACAATGAACAATGTTAAACATGCGACAATAATCCATGCGCCGACTGTTGAATGTAATCCGATTGTCCATACGAGTGTTGCCATAATAAGT
Source organism: Mammaliicoccus sp. I-M35 (assembly GCF_022386455.1). Lineage (NCBI taxonomy): Bacteria > Bacillati > Bacillota > Bacilli > Caryophanales > Staphylococcaceae > Mammaliicoccus > Mammaliicoccus sp. I-M35. The sequence continues at coordinate 239,009 of NZ_JAJNIL010000003.1, forward strand.
AATGAACAAACCATACCGATATTACCTGTAATGAGTAGTTTTTTACGGTCAATTTTATCCATTATATATATTGCAAATATCGTTACAATTACATTGACTGATCCGATGCCGACTGTTCCAAGAATAGCTGTTGCATCTCCTAAACCTGCTTTACTAAAGATTGTTGGTGCATAGTAAATGATGGCATTAATGCCGATGATTTGTTGCAGTAGTGCAAATATACAGCCTATAACAAGTACGGGTCTTAGCCAAACGGATTTTAAGACTGTCCATGTACTTTCTGATATATGAATGATTTCTTTCATTTCATCAATTTCTTTATCAATTTCTGATTGTTTTCTTGTAATTGCCATAACTTTTCTAGCGGCTTTTTCACTTTTATGTTCAAGTAACCATCTAGGGCTCTCTGGCATAAAGTAAACACCGATCATTAAGATGACAGAAGGTACAACTGCTAATCCAACCATCCATCTCCAAGCTTCCATATCTGCGAACGCATAGTTGACTAAATATGAAGCAAGAATACCTATTGTGATCATCAGTTGGTTTAATGAACTTAAAGAACCTCTCGTGTCAGTAGGTGCCATTTCTGATAAATAGACTGGCACGATCGCAGTAGAGCCGCCGACTGCTAACCCGATTATAAATCTACCTATAACTAGGATAATCATTGATTGTGCTAATGATAGAATTAATGCACCGACGATAAAGACAATCGCAATAACAAATACGAGCTTTCTTCGACCGAGTTTATCCGATAGTGGTCCACTGAATCCTGAGCCAAATATTGCACCGACTAACATTGAACTCACGACTAAACCTTCAGTGAAACTTGTGAGTGGTATATCATTTTTTATAAAAAGCAACGCGCCAGATATAACACCTGTGTCATATCCGTAAAGCAATCCACCTAAAGCACCTAGGAAGAAAATTAACTTCGTTCTAAAATTGCTTGCTTCCATTTTATTACCCCCATGTAATTTGAATAACGCCATCAGAAACTTTAGTTAAAATAAAAGGTTGAAGCTCGTTGATGGTATTTAATTATTTAAGATAACTAAAAAAGTTGTAATTACACTTTGAATCTGATTTAATTATTAATGTAAGCCTTTTCAAATAGAAAATCAAGTAATATATGAATAAATATATTCTATTTAGTTATTTTAATTTACTTAAAGTTAAGGAGGGGTGTCGTGAAGCAATCATCTCGGATCAATATTAATTTAATGAAAGATTATAATAAGCAACTTGTATTAAGGACGATTCAAAAGTATGGACCAATCTCTAGAGTAGAAATTGCGAATAAAATTGACTTATCAAGACCTTCAGTTTCAGAAATTGTTTCAATATTAATTGATGAACAATGGATAGAAGAGAAGGCAATGCAAAGAAAAGTTAGAGGCAGACAACCTATACCACTTGATATTAATAAAGAGAAAAAAGTGATGATTGGTTTAGAAATTGGTGCATATAGAACGAGTATTATTGTCAGCAATTTAAGAGCGGAAATCCTATTTGAGAAACAAATAGAAATGGATTTACAAAAAGATCCGAATGACATGATTGTTTATTTAGGACAAGAAATTCGTTTAATTGCAGAAGAATATTCAGCGCAACAAATTGAAGTTCTAGGTATTGGAGTAGGCATGCACGGATTGGTCGATACTCAAAATGGTACAAATATCTTTGCGCCAAACTTAGGATGGAGAAATATCGAAATTAAATCGATATTAGAATCTGAAACAGACTTGATGGTCTTAATTGATAATGATTGTAATAGTGCAGCACTTGCGGAAATGTGGTTTGGTCAAGGCAAAGAAGAAACAAACTTTATATCGGTCATCGTGGATTATGGTGTGGGTGCAAGTATTATCAATAATGGATCGATTTTAAGAGGCAATCATCATATTACAGGTCAAATTGGACATGTCACGATAGATCCAGATGGTCCATTATGTTCTTGCGGTAATTATGGCTGTTTAGAAACATTGACTTCAGAAACAGCAATTTTAAAAATGATTAAGCGTCAATTAAAAATTGGTCTTAAAAGTCAAATATTAAATGTACAGTCTGAAATTGATGAATTAAGTATTGAAGATTTTTATGGGGCAGTGAATCAAGGCGATGAATTATGTGTCCAAATTGCTAAAGAAGTTGGTAGGAATCTTGGTTTAGGCTTTGCAATATTAATCAATTTATTTGGACCAAAATTTATTGTATTAGGTGGTAGTTTAACAAAAATTAGTCATCTCTTACTACCAGAAATTAAAGCAATCATTCGGTTAAAAGTAATGGGGGAAGATGCGAAAGGGACTCCAATCGTAACTTCTGCTTTAGGGGACGATTTATACACGATTGGCGCAGCATCTTTAATTGTAGAAGAAATATTCTCATTACCAAAACCAAATAAATGAATATAAGGAGGAATTATAAATGAGTGAATTAAATGAACAAGTCATTATTGTAACTGGCGCAGGAAAAGGTATCGGTAAAGGTATTGCAAAACAACTTGGCAGTAAAGGCGCAAAGATAGTCGTTGCGACAATTGATCCAGAGTTTGGTAAAGAAACAGTAGCAGAAATAATCGATAACGGTGGCGACGCATACTTTGTTGAAACAGATGTATCTAAAGAAGAAAGTATTATTAATATGGTTAACGAAACAGTGAATCATTATGGAAAAATCAACACACTTGTTAATAATGCAGGTATCACAGTGTTTAAATCAATTGAAGAAGCAACAGTTGAAGATTGGGATTCTATTATCAATATTGATTTAAGAGGAACATTCTTATGTTCTAAACATGTCATCCCAGAAATGAAGAAACAAGGTGGCGGTTCTATTATCAATATTTCTTCAAACCACTCAATCGCGACTTTACCAGATACTGATATGTATGCTGCAGCTAAAGGTGGCGTTAATGCGATGACAAGAGGTATGGCATTAAGTTTAGGTAAATACAATATTCGTGTTAATGCGATATGTCCTGGATTTACGAACACATCACATTTAAAAAATTGGTTTGATTCAATGGAAAACGAAGATGAAGTGAGACAAGGTGTCTTAGATTTACACGCGACATCAAGAATTAATGAACCAGAAGATATAGGTAAATTAGCGCAATATTTAGCATCTGATGATTCTGAAATGATGACAGGTGAACACTTAGTCATTGATGGTGGTTTATCTGCACGTTTATACAACGCAGACGGCTATTAAGTTATAAGGAGGGTCATGAAGATGGATGTATTGTCTATTGGAGAAACGATGGTTGTGTTTGCACCTAAAGAAGTAGGACCAATGCGTTATGCTCAAGACTTTTCAACGCATATAGCTGGGGCTGAAACAAATACGCTTATTGGGTTAGAAAAGCTTGGTGTTAAAACTGGCTGGATCAGTCAATTAGGAAATGATGAATTAGGACAGAAGATTTTAAATTTTGTTCGTGGTGAAGGTATTAATGTAGATTCTGTAAAATTAATATCTGAGGCGTCAACTGGCATTTTTCTTAAAGAGAAATTTCGACAAGATCAAACACGCGTCCATTATTATAGAAAAGGTTCAGCAGCTAGTCTAATGTCTGAAGCAAATATAGATGAAAGTTATGTCGCTCAATTTAAATATTTATATGTCACAGGTATTACGCCTGCTTTAAGTGCATCTTGTAAACAAACAATATTTAAACTCATTTCGACAGCAAAATCATTAGGATTACAAATTGTTTTCGATCCAAACTTAAGACTCAAATTATGGTCTGAAGATGAAGCGAAAGAGACATTAAAACAATTAATCGCTTTAAGTGATATTGTGTTGCCAGGAACGAGTGAAGGGGCATTTTTATTCAATACACAATCTGAAGAAGAAATCGCTCAAGAAATTATTAATTTAGGTGCATCAACAGTAGTTGTTAAATTAGGAAGTAAAGGTGCTTACTATGTACATAACGACATTTCAGGTTATGCAAAAGCTTCAAAAGAAATAGAAGTGGTTGATCCTGTTGGTGCTGGAGATGGCTTTGCGGCAGGTTTAATTGCAGGTATTATAGAAGGATTATCCATTCATGAAGCGACTGAACAGGCTTGTAATGCTGGTGCACTTGTGACAACGGTTAAAGGTGATGTTGAAGGCTTACCAACTAAAGAAGAAATTGAACAGATGAAGCATACAGGTCATGTAGATGATGTAATTAGATAAGGAGGCGTCTAAAATAGATACATTACAAACAATCAAAGAAACTAAATTAATCGCAATTTTACGAAATGCAAAACCCAATGATATTTTACCAATCGTAGAAACGTTATATAAAGCAGGTATTCGAGCGATTGAGGTTACGATGAATTCACCTAAAGCGTTAGAATCTATTGAACTGATTTCTAATGAAATGAAGGATAAAGTTGTAGTCGGAGCAGGTACAGTCTTAGATGCAGAATCAGCAAGGTTAGCTATTTTAAGTGGTGCAACGTTTATATTATCGCCAACGGTAGATAAAGATACGATTCGCATGAGTAAAAAATACGGTGCCGTAAGTATACCAGGTGCTTTATCACCAACGGAAATTTTAGAAGCTTATGAATACGGTGGAGATATTATTAAAGTCTTTCCAACAACAAGTTTAGGTCCTGAATATATTAAAGATTTACAAGGTCCATTACCGCATATTCCACTTTTACCAACAGGTGGTGTGAGTATAGACAATGTTACTGACTTTATTGAAGCGGGAGCAGTTGGTGTCGGTTTAGGAAGTGCTTTAGTTAATACGAAAGTAGAAACGAATAAAGCATATTTTGAAGAACTAGAACAAAAAGCACAAGCATTTTATAACAAAGTACATTAAAGAGGAGTGCTAACATGAAGATTGTAGACTATGAGTTGTTTCAAGTACCACCGCGTTGGTTGTTTCTAAAAATTACGACGGATGAAGGTATCGTTGGATGGGGTGAACCTGTAATTGAAGGTAAAGCTCAAACTGTTGGTGCAGCGGTTGATGAATTTATGCAACAGTTGATTGGCAAGGATCCTTTAAATATCGAAGATCACTGGAATATGATGTATAGAAGTAGCTTTTATAGAGGTGGTCCAATTTTAATGAGTGCCATTTCAGGTATAGACCAAGCATTGTGGGATATTAAAGGTAAATATTATAACGCGCCTGTTCATGAATTATTAGGAGGGGCATGTAGAGAATCTATGAAAGTATATTCATGGATTGGTGGTGACAGACCTCAAGATACTGCGAACGCTGCTAAAAAAGCTTTTGAAAATGGTTTTGAAGCAATCAAAATGAATGCAACTGAAGAATTACAATATATAGATAGTTATGACAAGATAGAAAGTGTTGTTCAACGTGTAGCTGGCATTAGAGAAGCAGCTGGCAATCACTTAGGTATTGGAATTGATTTTCACGGGCGTGTTCATAAACCAATGGCTAAAGTCTTAGCGAAAGAATTAGAGCCATACAATCCAATGTTTATAGAAGAACCTGTGTTAAGTGAAAATATAGAAGCGGTTAGAGAAATTAGTCAAACGACTACTATTCCTATAGCACTTGGGGAAAGACTATTTTCAAGATGGGATTTCAAACCTATTTTAGAAAGTGGATTTGTCGATATCATTCAACCTGATTTATCACATGCTGGTGGTATAACAGAATGTAAAAAAATTATTTCTATGGCAGAAGCTTATGATGTAGGTGCTGCACCTCATTGTCCACTTGGACCTATCGCTTTAGCATCATGTCTACAAGTAGATGCAACTTGTCACAATGCTTTTATTCAAGAACAAAGCTTAGGCATTCATTACAATAAAGACAGTGATATTCTAGACTATATTACAAACAAAGAAGTATTTGAATTTAAAGATGGATATGTAGATATTCCTAAAAAGCCTGGCCTTGGTGTAGAAATTGATGAAGCACATGTCAGAAAAATGGCGGAAGTCGGGCATGATTGGCATAACCCAATTTGGAGACATAAAGATGGCAGCATTGCAGAATGGTAAATATAACGTATATTTATAACATGATTAAAGGCTGAGACAATGACGTCTCAGCCTTTAATTGATTTCTCTATATTCATAAACTTGAAGTGGGTTGAACTTTATTAAATAATGATCATACCATGTGCTTAATCCATATTTTTGTTTGTAATGTTCTAAAGCTTCATCTATATAACCTTCAGATACGTCTAAATAATTACTCAGTTCAAATTTATTATGGACACCTGATTGGTATGCTTGCACAATACTTTTTAGAGGTATAATTTTTTCAAATCCTAATCTTCTTGCTTTATGTTCAAATTTCCATTTCCATAATTCACTTGTATCGAGAATATCTCCATAAGATATATCATGATGGGCTAACTCTTCTCCTAGCACTTCTAATTTTTCTTTGTTAGATAAATTATCTTTCAATAAAATTAATCCATCTACATATAAACCTTTCAGTTGATTGGGAAGGTTACTTGTTTCTTTAATCACGATGTGTTCATTATTGATAAGTGTTTTTTCATATCTATTCAAATTATCCCCACCATATTATCCATTTAATAAATCATTTGTTTTGATGCTTTAGAAAATCAACATATTCTAATACTTTCTTCAATTCTTCTTCTGTTAATTCTCCATCTAAATGTGCGGCAATCGTTTCTGCAGTAGAGTTATAAGATTGTTTAGCTTCCCCGTCTAAAATATAACTGACACTCACGTCAAATAACTTTGCCATTTCTTCTATTTTCTTCATCTTTGGTGCTTTTCTTCCTGTTTCCCAATATGAAATGGATTGTTTTGAAACTTGTAACGCATCTGCTAATTTTTGTTGCGTCCATCCATTTTTAGTTCTTAATAAACTTATTTGTTCAGAGAGTTTATTTTGAGACACCATAAGTTTCCCGCTCCTTATATGATTGATACTATTATTATAACCTATAGTTATATTTTATCAATAATTTTGCAGAAAAATATAACTAAAAGTTATTGACGTCAACCAAAAGTTATATTATAGTGTAACCAAGGAGGTGAGACACATGGTTAAAATGAACTTCAAAACAGATAAAGTAAATTTGAATTATTCCGAAGAAGATAACAGAATCCCAATTGATCCAGACAAAGTTAAACAATTTATCGCAATGATAGGTGGGTTCTTAGGTGCACTATATTTAGCATTGAATGCATCTGGTATTTCGGTAGAATGGTTGAACCCTCAAAAGTTAAATGCATGGATGAATGTATTAAACACAGGGATACCTATTGTATTTGTGCTTTATGGTATTTGGAAAAACACATTCATTTTTACAAATCAATCACGTGAACAAGAAAAGTTCTTAAAAGAATCTGGTAAAAAATAAAAATGAGAAAGGATGATTGAATGTTAACAGCTATAACATATTTAACTAAAAAAGGATGGGAAATTTCATCTGACCCAAGAACGTACAATCAATATCCGAAGAACTATGGATACAGAAATTACAGAGAAGATGGCATAAATTATGATGCCTATTGTAGTGGTTATCATAGAGCTTTTGATGTCTATAGTAATGAAACGAATCAAATTCCAGCAGTTACAAGTGGAACAGTTATATTAAGTGAACCATTTGGTAATTTCGGAGGCACAATTGAAATTAGAGATAGTAATGGCAATGATTGGATTTACGGACATATGCAAAGAGATACATTGCAATTTTCTAAAGGTGATAAAGTCATTCAAGGTGACATCATTGGTTTACAAGGCAACAGTAATTATGACAATAATCCGATGAGTGAACATTTGCATATCCAATTACGTCGAAAAGGTGAAGACATTTCTAAAGAAGTAACAAGAGTGTGCAGTGGTATGCCAATTGAAAATTATGATATATCCAAACTTAATCAAAAATTAGATCAATCTAACAATAAAGGAGCCGTTAAAATGAGTAGAAAAATTATGATTGTAGCAGGACATGGATATAATGATCCGGGCGCAGTAGGAAATGGAACAAATGAAAGAGATTTTATTAGAGCGAATATCGTAGACAGAGTAGCAAATTATTTAAAACAAGCAGGTCATACAGTTGGAATATATGGTAAAGACCAAGATATGTATCAAGACACAGCATACGGTGAACAAGTCGGAAATAAAACAGATTACGGATTATATTGGGTGAAATCACAAGGTTATGAAATTGTAGTAGAATTTCATTTAGATTCAGCAGCCGCATCAGCTACAGGAGGTCATGTTATTATTCCAAGTGGATTAGCAGCAGACAGTATTGATACAGCATTACAAGCAGCAGTGAAAAAACATGTAGGTACTGTTAGAGGCATTACAGAAAGAAGTGACCTATTACATTGTAACGTTGCTAAAGCAGAATATATCAATTACCGATTAGTAGAATTAGGATTTATTACCTCAACAAAAGATATGAATTACATTAAAAATAATTTAAATGCATATACTAAATCACTAGCAGAAGCCATTAACGGCGGTGCCCTCAATACGAAGCCAACAACATATACAGTCGTAGCAGGAGATACACTGTGGAGTATCAGTCAAAAAACAGGCGTTACCGTAGCAACATTAAAGAAATTGAACGGATTAACATCAGATGTCATACAAATCGGACAAGTATTGAAATTAAAATAGGAGACAAAATAATGAACAAAAACGCAGAAAAAAATACCTTAACCATAAAAATTATACAATGACGGCCATCATTAAATAACATTATGTAAGGTATCCGAATAAATTAAATATACCACAAAACCCTCGCTATCAACAAACAAATAGCGAGGGTTTTAATTGTAAAAAACTGTATAAAAAGTAATTGGCAGAATATTATGAATTAAATATATTATTCTTAAGACGTCTTGAATAACTTGAACTTAATATATAGATAAGGGGAGAGGCAAAAATATGTGCAGAAAGTAATCCAACATAGCAATTATGGAGAGTTTATAAATGAAGAAAATTACAAAGACTACTATATTTCTTATATTCGGTATTATAACTTTTATATTCTTAAATTTTTATAATTATATAGATGATATTAAATTGCCAGGATACAACAAAGCATTAGTTATAGCAAAGTGGGACAAGAAACATAATAAAGAAGAAATAAATAGGTTATTAGTTAAACTTTCTACTGAACATAATATTTCGATGATTCGAGTAAATGGGAATTATGATGATAATGGTAAAACTAAATATTTATCTCAATATAATTTGAACGAGAAACTTAATTTTAATGAAAAAGCATTTAATCGTAACAAGAAATATCAAATTATAAAACCAGATAATAAAATTTTGGGTAAAGTAAATTTGGTTGGAACAACTTTTTTTATAAAAGAGAATCCCAAGAGTGATTTTTATGAAACATTAGAAGAAAAAGGTTTAACAATTGAAGATTATGAATTTCCATTACATTTAATAATATTGGAATATATAAGTACCCATCAATTACCTTCTACTTTCATAATTTTATTAGTAATAATTTTCATAGCTATTTTATATGATCAACTTGCTTCAGTGAAAGAAATGTCTATTAAACGAATACATGGATTCACATCGTCAAAAATTATAGCTTTACAATTATTAAAAATTACGAAAATCTTTGTTTCACATTTCATAATAATAACTTTAAAGGCAACTATTGGATTATATTTATATAATCAATTGGCACAAATCAGATATATCTTTTGGTCATATTTAATTTGTGTAGTAATATTTTATATTATTTTGATTATGGTATCGCTAATGTCTTACTGGTTAGTATCTAAACAAACTTTTAATATTCAAAAATATATAAAATTTGAAGGTGTTGGCAATAGGTTCCAATACTTACCAAATATAATTAAGTTAATAGTGACTTTAACATTACTCAATGTTATATCGATTTCAATACATAATTACATAGAAACGGTTGACATTGTTAACAGTGAAAAGCATTGGTTTAAGAATAAAGATTTATATATTGCTGATTTGACAACAAATGAAATAGAAACAGGTAAGAAACAGTTTAAATATTCAGATCAAGAAGTGATAAATTTATTAAACAAAATTCCTGAAAAGAATTGGATGCTTACATTTCATAGACATTATAATTGGAAAAAATCTGGGGAGAAATATGATTTAGATAATGCTATCTATGTAAATAAGACTTTTATTGATAGAAATAAAATTAGTATAGAAAACAAAGAATCAGTAGATTTTTCAAAAATTACAGCACTAATTCCTGATAATGGTTTTTCCAAAGAGAATATAAATAAAATAAAAAAAGATTTACAAGAAGAGATTGAATTTTATGATGAAATTGAGAAAGTTCCTAATAAAGAAAGGTATCTAGATATCAAAGTTCATAAAATAAAAAATAATTATAATTTATTTAACTATAGTACAGGTGTATATAGTAAAGAGGTTATATCTTATAATCCAGTAATAATAATATTACCTAAAGGTTATTATCCAATTTCTTTCTATAGTTCTGCTACATCACAAGGGTTATTGCTCTTTAATGATTATGATCTAATTAAAAGTAAACTAGATAATAATAAGTTTGATACAGAAATTCAAGGTTTGACTAATGCTTATAGTAGTGTATTGACTGAATATAATAAAATAAAACGTAATCTATTTGTTTCTGTTACTACCTCTATACTAGGAATCATAATATTAATTTCAGTATATCTATTTATTATTAATATTTATTGTGATAGAGAGAAAAAAGTGATATTTGTAAGAACTATTCATGGAGATTCTTTTTTTAAAAAGCATATAAGTTTTGTGATAAATAGTTTAGTTTCTACATTTATAGCATTATTTATTGTGAATTTTTTTGATATTGTAGAAATTTCATTCAAATTAATGATTTCAATCATTCTTTTCGAATTACTTTCTGTCATGATTTTTATTAATCGATATGAATATCATTTGTTGAAAGATGCAAGAAGAGGTGAGACTCAATAATGAAAAAGTTAATTTATACATTAATAGCAAGCATTATGATTATTTGTATAATTTTATTTACGATGAAAAATATTGATGAAAAATTGGATGTAGTAAATCCCTTTGTTAAAAGAGGGTGGAGTTATGCTAAGGTTCCATATAGTAGCGATGCTGAACATTTAAGTAAACAAGAAATAATAAATATCCAAGATTATAAAGATATTGAATCTTATGATGAAAATGGTCATAAAAATAACTACCTATTGGACTTTAAAGGTCATAGCCCTTCTGAACAATATGTCAAAATCGATCACAAAGGTAAATGGGTTTATTTTATAGAATATATTAGTAAATCTGAGTATGAGAAGATGATTAAACAATGATCCGTGTAAATAATTTAAGAAAACAATTTAATGGTGTTAATTTATTTAGTGATTTGAGTTTGAATATTAACAAAGGTGAAATGGTCGCCATAACTGGGAGAAGTGGTTCGGGAAAATCTACTTTATTAGGTTGTATGTGTGGCTTAGAAAAAATTGATGGTGGCACTATCTATATTGATGGTGATGACATAACTAAGATGAAACGTAAACATAAGATGCTTTTATATCGAAATAAGTTAGGCTATTTGTTTCAAAACTACGCACTTATCACACATGAAACGATTGAATATAATTTGGACATCGTACTAACTTATAAAAAATTGAGTAAATCACAGAAAAAAGTATTGAAAAATGATGTCATGAAAAAAGTAGGATTAAATAAACCACTTAATACTAAAATTTATACATTAAGTGGAGGAGAACAACAAAGAGTCGCAATTGCTAGGTTACTATTAAAAGAACCTCTAATCATTTTTGCAGACGAGCCAACAGGTGCTTTAGACAATGATAATAAATATAAAATACTTGAACTTTTATCAGAATTTAAAGGTAAATCTACTATATTAATTGTTACGCATGACGAGGAAGTTATGAAATATTGTGATAGAAATATACAACTTGCTACATGAATGAGTTGATACACATTTAAAACGGCTAGGACATTATAGTTTGTCATAGCCGTTATTTTTTTATGAGTTGAAAAGAATGGTGAATTTAGTAACAAAAGTCGGCGGAAGTGTAACTAAGACGGCTTATAATTACAGATTGTATAAGAAGTGTAACGAACGACATACGATTCTTTACTGCTCATTCATAGTTTTACATAATTTTAATCAAACAAACTGAACTATAAATACTCTGTGTGGTATGATGAGTATGGTGATGAGATATGATAAAAATTGGCCTAACTGGATGGGGAGATCATGATTCTTTATATGAAGACCTGTCTAATAAAAAAGAAAAGTTAAAAGCATATGCTGCTCATTTTCCTATTGTGGAATTAGATGCAACTTATTATGCGATTCAACCGCAACGAAATATTGAAAAATGGATTCGGGAAACGCCTAATAATTTTAAGTTTGTTGTTAAGATTCATCAGGCGTTAACAGGTCATGCTGAGGTAACTGATTTTGCTGAGGACAAAATGACATTATTTAATTTATTTAAAGATTCGATGGCACCGTTGAAAGCATCAGGAAAGTTAGCGATGATTCTCGTACAGTTTCCACCTTGGTTTGATTTACAGCCTCAAAATATTAATTATTTACGTTATGTACGTGAGCAATTAAAAGATTTTGACGTTTGTATCGAATTCCGTAATCGTACTTGGTTTAAAGAAGATGTTAAAGAGTATACGTTGGAATTTTTAACCGAAATGAAATTTATTCACAGTGTTTGTGATGAACCGCAGAGTGGAGAAGGGTCTATACCACTTGTTAATCGCATTACGCATGATGTTGCTTTCGTCCGTTATCATGGTCGAAATGTAAACGGATGGACGAAGAAAGATATGACAGATCAAGAGTGGCGTGATGTCAGATATTTATATAATTATAATGAAGCAGAACTTAAAGAGTTAGCTGATAAAGTTAAAATTTTAGAGCATAAAGCGAAAGATGTTTATGTAGTATTTAATAATAATTCTGGTGGACATGCTGCACAAAATGCCAAAACTTACCAAAAGTTATTAGATATAGAATACGAAGGTTTAGCGCCTAAGCAACTTAAATTATTTTAGAGGTGACAGGTATGGCATATTTAGTGTTAATTATTATAGGTGTATCGTCTGCAATATTAGGGGCGTTAGTTGGAATTGGTGGCGGAATTATTATTGTTCCGTCACTCGTATATTTCGGTATAGACCATCAATTATTGTCTGGTATGACACCACAAAGAGCGATTGGTACATCATCTGTTATTTTAATTACAACGGGTTTAACAGCAACATTAGGTTATTTGAAAACGAAGCAAGTTGATGTAAAAAATGGATTGATATTCTTAGTGGGTATTATTCCGGGTGCTTTACTCGGTGCATATTTAAGTAAGTATTTTACTTTAGATTCATTTAATTTGTACTTTGGTATTTTCTTAATCTTTATTTCTATCGTATTAATGATACGTAATCATGTGAAACCAATAAAGTATTTCCAACAAGAAAAGTATTTAAAATCTTTTACAGATAGATATGGCGAACATCATAAATACGGTGTACCACCGTTTGTTGCTATTGTTTCATCATTTATTGTTGGTATAACGACTGGTTTATTCGGTATCGGTGGTGGTGCACTGATGACACCATTGATGATTATTGTATTTAGATTCCCACCACACGTTGCTGTTGGTACAAGTATGATGATGATATTTTTCTCAAGTTTATCAAGTTCTGTCAGCCACATTGTGCAAGGTAATGTACTTTGGGTACATGCGATTGTATTGATTATTTCAAGTTACTTTGGTGCAAAAATTGGTGTAAGAATAAATAGTAGAATGAAGTCAGACACTGTCGTTTTAATTTTAAGATTTACAATGTTAATCTTAGGTATATATTTGATTATAAAAAGTGTTTTATAAGGAGTTGGATTTGTGAAGCTCACGATATTTCATACAAATGATATACACAGTCATTTAAATACATATGCCAAAATATCTCAGTATATTAAAGATGAAAGAAGTCGTTGTCAGCATGATACTCTATATATTGATATAGGTGATCATATAGATTTATTTCATCCTTTAACAGAAGCATCACAAGGTAGAGAAAATGTTAATATTTTAAATGACAGTCACGTAGATGTTGTAACAATAGGTAACAATGAAGGTATGACAATATCTCATGATGCCTTAAACCACTTATATGATGAAGCTCAGTTCGATGTTACTTGTTGCAATTTATTTGATTTAGATGGCAATTTACCGAATCATATAACTTCTCATGTTGTTAAAGATATTAATGGTATTAAAGTATGTATGATTGGTTTGACAGCACCTTTTAATCATATTTATGAAAGACTTGATTGGAAAGTAACGTCACCATTACTTGCGCTAAAAAATGAAATCGAGCAAGTGGAAGAATCGTATGATGTACTGCTCGTATTAAGTCATGTTGGCATCTTCTTTGATGAGCAAATTTGCAAAGAATGTCCGGAAGTTGACGTTATCTTCGGCGCACATACACATCATTATTTTGAAAATGGCGAAGAACAAAATGGTGTGTTGATGGCTGCAGCTGGTAAATATGGTCATTATGTTGGTAAAGTAGATTTAGTTATTGAAAATAAAAAAGTTATCCATAAAGAAGCGGTAATTATTAATTCTGACTTAATTGAAGAAGTACCAAATGATTATGAAGAAAAAGGTAAGGCATTATTAAATAAACCGATTCTTAAAGGGAATTTTTCATTACCACGACGACTTAACAGTGCAAGTTATACAACGGATTTATTATGCGAAAGTGTATTAGAATTTACAGGAGCAGACTGTGCAATTATTAATGCAGGTCTTATCGTTAAAGGTAAGACGGGTAATGAGTTAACAGAATACGATATTCATCAAATGTTGCCGCATCCTATAAACACTGTTTCAGTAGATTTAAGAGGTGTAGAACTTAAACAAATTATCTATAAAGCGATGGAACAGTCCTATATGGATGAAGTAGCATTTGGATTTGGCTTTAGAGGAGATATTTTTGGCGGATATGTATTTAAAAATATCGGCTATATTGAGTCTACAGGTCAATGTTTTGTAAACGGTAAAGAAATAGAAGATCACGAACAATATAAGCTCGGTACAATTGATATGTACACATTTGGAAGATACTTCCCGATATTGAAAGATATGAATATAAATTATATTATGCCAGAGTTTTTAAGAAATATTTTTGAACAAAAGTTATTACAACATGAAAAGAAAGTGTAATGAGCATTTAAATTTATACTTATATTCGTTATAATATATAAAGATGAAAATTAATAATAGAAGGGTGTTCACGTATATGGCTACTAAAAATGAAGAAATATTACGTAAACCAGACTGGTTAAAAATAAAATTAAACACGAATAAGAATTACACAGGCTTGAAGAAAATGATGCGTGAGAAGAATCTTCATACAGTTTGTGAAGAAGCTAAATGTCCAAACATTCACGAATGTTGGGGAGAAAGACGTACAGCTACATTTATGATTTTAGGTGCAGTTTGTACGAGAGCATGTCGTTTCTGTGCAGTTAAAACAGGTCTTCCAAATGAGTTAGATTTAGATGAACCACAACGTGTAGCAGAATCAGTTCAACTTATGAACTTAAAACACGTAGTAATTACAGCTGTAGCAAGAGATGACTTGAAAGATGCTGGTTCTAACGTTTATGCAGAAACAGTACGTAAAGTAAGAGAGTTAAATCCATATACTACAATTGAAATATTACCATCAGATATGGGTGGTAGTTATGAAGCTTTAGAAACATTAATGGCTTCTAAACCAGATATTTTAAACCATAATATCGAAACAGTTAGACGCTTAACACCAAGAGTTAGAGCACGTGCAAAATACGACCGTACATTAGAATTCTTAAGAAGATCTAAAGAAATGTACCCAGATATTCCTACAAAATCAAGCTTAATGGTTGGACTTGGTGAAACAGTTGAAGAAATTTATGAAACAATGGATGATTTACGTGCAAACGGCGTAGATATTATGACAATCGGTCAATATTTACAACCATCACGCAAACATTTAAATGTTCAAAAATACTACACACCTTTAGAATTTGGTAAATTAAGAAAAGTAGCGATGGAAAAAGGCTTTAAACATTGCCAAGCTGGTCCAATGGTACGTAGTTCTTATCACGCAGATGAACAAGTTAATGAAGCTGCTAAACAAAAACATATTCTAGGTGAACAAGCACTTAATAACTAATAAGGTGATTGAATGTTAACTAAAATAGAAAATAACTATTTTGAAGTGATTAAAGATGATCAGAAATCTTTCAATGAAGAACAATTTACATCACGTTATTCTGAAATTCTAGATAAATATGATTTTATTGTTGGTGACTTTGGTTACGAGCAACTTCGTTTAAAAGGCTTTTATCATGATTCTAATAAAAAAAGTGATGCAAATAAGCGATTCTCTGCCATTCAAGATTATATACTAGAGTATTGTAATTTTGGATGTAAATATTTTGTGTTAAGACGATTATCTAAATCTGAGATATCTAAATTAACAGCAGAAGAAGCAACTTTCATAGACGAAGAACATAAATTAGAAGATGTTAAAATAGAGCCAACAATTCAGCAAAACACTAAACAAGAACAACAAGACAAACAACAAGAAGCTGAAACAGTAGAAATAGAAGAAGACTTAATTGAAGAACAACCTACATCTAAAAATACTTTAAAAGATTATTTATAAACGAAAGAGCCCGGAAAATTCCGGGCTCTTTTTTTATTGAGCTATAGTGAGAGTTGTGAATATTTTTGTATGAAGTTGTTTATAATGACGGGTGCGTTAGTAACAAAAGTCGGCGGAAGTGTTACTATGGGTGTCCATAATTACAAAAATCGGTCGAAGTGTAACTATGGAGTGCCTTATTTACAAAACTACTGAGAATTGTCATTACTGGACTTCTTATTAGCACTTTGGGCAAAACTTGCTAATAACGGTATCAGTATTAGCACTTTCGGCCAGAACTGCTAATAACGCTCACACTATATTAATCACATACTTAATTCAAATCTATATATCTATAACATCATGTAAATATTCTGTTACTTCTTCGCCTTCTTCTTCTGTTAAACCGAGGATGTGACTAATATAGCCTTCTTCTTCTAAGTCATCTTTACCAATAATACCAAATGTATTGTTTTGAGTATTGAGTACCATTGTTTTTCCATAATGTCTATCTGTATAAATCAGTGTTAAGTCATAGCGACTGTGTTCACCGACAAATCCTACAAATTGTATTTTCGCTTCATCTTGCTCATCATATAAGAACATATCTATCATGTTTAGCGACTCCTTTTTAAAAATCTTTCTTTACTTGTATAGTATACAGAGCAATGCCCTACAATTCAAAATTATGATATGATGATATATGGATAGGAGGTCTTCTACATGTATTTCGTAGATAGCAAAACTTTAACTTTAAAATTAAATTATTTAGAAAAATTGACGGTAGATTTTGAAAGCGAGAAAAATTCTCCATATGCTTTAGAAAGAATCGCACATATGATGATTGAATCTGTAGTCGATATTGGGAATTTGATTATTGATGCATTTATTTTAAGAGATCCTGGTAATTATAAAGATGTAATTGATATTATGGAACTTGAAAAAGTATTCCAACCTTCAACGGCTGAAGCAATTAGAACATCTATTGATTACAGAAAAGAACTTATTCGAAATTATGAAAATCTTGATCATGATCAATTAAGAAAAGCTTTTGAAATTGCGACGCCATTTTATAAACAAGCAATTGAAGATACAAAACATTTTTTAGAAAATGAAAATGTTCCCGTAACAGCTTTTGGTGAAGGAGATAAAAATGAAAGATTATAAAGGTTATTTTATTGATATAGACGGCACAATGTATAAAGGTACGGAAGTTATTGAAGGTGCAATCGAATTTATAAATTATTTAAATGAAAATAATAAAGATTATTTATTTGTTACAAATAACTCATCAAAAACTCCTGCTGAAGTAGCAGAAAAATTAAATAATATGGGTTTTCATACTTCAAGTGAACATGTGATTACTTCTGCAATGGCAACGGCTGGATATATAAGTGAAGCTTCTCCAGGTGCATCAGTGTATATGGTAGGAGGAAGTGGATTAGAAACGTCTTTAAAAGATGCTGGATTAGTTGTGAAAGAAGATGAACATGTTGATTATGTCGTAATGGGCTTAGATGTGAATATTTCTTATGAAAAGCTTTCAGTAGCATGTTTAGCCGTTAGAAATGGCGCGAAATTCATATCTACAAATAAAGATGTTTCGATTCCAAATGAAAGAGGATTTTTACCTGGAAATGGTTCATTGACAAGCGTTGTAAGTGTATCGACTGGACAGACGCCAGTATTCATTGGTAAACCTGAAACAATTATTATGGAACAAGCTATTGAAAAAGTTGGTCATGCTAAAGAAGATTGTGTCATGATTGGTGACTTATATGATACTGATATTTTAGCTGGAATCAATAGTGGCATTGATACATTACATGTACAAACTGGTGTAACATCTTTAGAAGAAATTAATAAAAAAGAAGTATTACCAACATATAGCGTTAAGAATTTATTTGAAGTGATTAAGTAAATTCACATAAGGAGCTGAGAACATGAATGAGAAAGTGCTTGTTGCAAGACAATTACCAGAAAAGTTTATCAATCAGATTAAAGAATATGCAGAAGTAGATGTTTGGAATAGCGAATTAGAACCAATGCCTAGAGAAGCGTTTTTAGAACGTTCTCAAGATGCAACAATTGTCATTACGACATTAAGCGAGCAAATTGATGAAGAATTTTTTAACAATGCAACGCGCATAAAAGGTGTCGTCAATTTAGCTGTTGGTTTTGATAATATCGATGTGAAACTTGCTGAAGAAAAAGGTGTTGTTGTAACAAATACACCAGAAGTATTAACAGAAACGACTGCCGAATTAGGCTTTACGTTAATGTTGACAGCAGCAAGAAGAATTGTTGAAGCGGTTCAATATGTACATAATGGTGAATGGAAAAGCTGGGGTCCTTATCTTTTAGCAGGAAAAGATGTCCACGGCTCAACAGTCGGTATTTATGGTATGGGCTCAATTGGAGAAGCTTTTGCTAGAAGATTGAAAGGCTTTAATTGCAAAGTACTTTATCATAATCGCTCTAGAAAAGAAGAAGCTGAACAGCAATTAAACGTTGAATATCGTACTTTGGATGAATTGCTTAATGAAAGTGATTTCGTAGTTTGTACAGCGCCATTAACACCTGAAACAAAAGGTATATTCAATCGAGAAACATTTAAAAAAATGAAAAACACAGCAATTTTAATTAATATCGGACGTGGAGGTCACATTGTAGAGTCTGATTTAATTGAAGCAATAGAGCAACAAGAAATTTTAGGTGCAGCATTAGATGTTGTTGAAAATGAACCTATTTCAGATGATCATCCATTTTTGAAAATGGATCAAGTGATCGTTGTGCCACACATTGGTAGTAGTTCAATTGCAACTCGAGATAAAATGGTGCAGCTATGCGTGGATAATGCTAAACAAATTATGTCTAACCATGATCCAATTACGCCGGTTAAATTAAAATAATTAAACGAAATTAATAACTAAAAAATAGGCTGGGACATAATGGAATGTCTCAGCCTGTTTTAGTTTCTTGGCAGTAGATGACTGAATTGAAATACGCTTGTATCAAGCTTTTTCAACTCTAGTCATCCTTGCCGGGGCGAGACTACGAAATCTTTTTTAACAAATTAGATTTCTGTCACGCTCCCTTTTTATTGCCATATATTGCTAAAATTTTACATATTATTCTTGATATTCCATTATGCTTAGAATATAATGATGAAATAGAATAATTACAAAATTAAAACACAAGGAGATTAACAATGGAAAAAATTAGGGATATTATAAACTCTGAAAATTTTAAGCTGATTGGTTTAACGATTTTCTATTTAATAATCATGATTGTGTTATTTTGGATTTACGCTGGTGGAAGCGCAAGTAATGATTTTATATATAATGAATTTTAATGAAGGAGAACTTTTATGAATGACATCTTAGAAAAAGTAACATTTATGAATAAGTGGCATGCTGATAAGGTTGCTATAAATTATAGAGATGAAGTAATGACTTATGGTGAATTAGATCTTTATTCTAATAAATTAGCTACTTTAATTAAAGGTTCTGAAAAGCCTATAGTACTTTATGGTCATATGTCACCTTATATGATTGTGGGAATGATTGCGAGTATGAAAGCAGGCATTGGTTACGTTCCAATAGATACATCTATTCCATTAGAAAGAATAGAGCATATCATTGAGAAGGTTGAGCCTGTTTTTATTTTGAACACAACTGGAAATTTATTGAATAATTTACATGTAAATCAAATAACAATAGAAGAAATACTTGCTGTTGAATCAGTGGATCAAGATTTTAATAGAATAACTGATAAAGATATTGTTTATACAATTTTTACATCTGGCTCTACAGGTTTTCCTAAAGGTGTACAAATAAGATATGAAAGTCTTGTTGATTTTACAGAATGGATGCTGGAATTAAATCAAATAGGCGAGTACAAAATGTGGTTAAATCAAGCACCGTTTTCTTTTGACTTGTCTGTTATGGCCATTTATCCATGTTTAATGACAGGTGGTACACTTCAACTTGTTGATAAGAAGATGATTGAAAAGCCTAAACAATTATATGAATTACTTGAACAAAAAGCAGTAGAAAGCTGGGTATCTACACCTTCATTTTTAGAAATGTGTCTTTTATTGCCTAATTTTAATGAAACACATCATCCGAAATTAAAGCAGTTCTTCTTCTGTGGAGAAATATTAAGTCATAAAACAGCACAGAAATTACATGATTTGTTTACGACATCGACTATTTATAATACATATGGACCAACTGAAGCTACAGTTGCTGTAACGAGTATACAAATCACACAAGAAATACTGGATCAATTTAAACCTTTACCAATAGGCAAAGTGCGCCCAAATAGTGAATTGAAGTTAACAGATGAGGGTGAATTAATTATTATTGGTAAAAGTGTGAGCCAAGGTTACTTAAAAGATGAAGAAAAACATAATAAAGTGTTTAAAATCTTTGATGGCCAATTAAATTATCATACAGGGGACAAAGCGTCTTATCGAGATGGCTATTGGTTCATTAACGGAAGAATTGATTTCCAAATTAAGATTAATGGGTATCGCATGGAACTTGAAGAAATTGAAAGCGTACTTGAACATTTACCAGATGTTAAACAAGCTGTCATTTCACCAATTAAACATGGTGAGAAAATCCAATATTTACATGCAACGATTGTACCAATGGATGACGAGCTAGATAGTGAAAATGACATGACAATGCATTTGAAACATGAATTGAAATTACATTTACCAGAATATATGATTCCTAGAAAATTCAGTTATGCTAAACAGCTACCTTTAACGGCTAACGGTAAATTAGATCGCAACAAAGTATTAGAGAGGTTAAATTCATGACACCATATGGCGATTTTACTTATTTCTACATCTGTTTAATCTTAATGTTGCCCGTAATTATTTTAGGATTAATCGGTAAGAAAAGTCTTATATACAATAGGTTAATAACCTTAATTATGCTTGTTTTAATTTTTTCGGATGACAGTAAAAATTTATTCGATAATCAATATTTAAGTTATCAACTTATTTTCTTTGCACTGTACGTATGTTATCAAGTTGTTTTGATTAGAACTTATAACACGCTCGTAAAGAAAACGAATAACTTCAAGTTATATGTAAGTGCAATATTGTTATCTATATTACCGTTAATTATTGTCAAAGTATTACAAAGTAGCTGGCTTGGAACACATCAACTTACAATACATGGTAATAGAGTCATTGAATTTATTGGATTCTTAGGTATATCGTATATTGCATTTAAGAGTATTCAACTCATTATGGAAATTCGTGATAGTCGAATAAAATCTATCGATACGATGAAATTAATCGATTTTATCACATTCTTTCCAACCATCTCATCTGGTCCAATAGATCGATATAAACGATTTATTAAAGATGAAGAGAAGACGATAGAACCTGAAAAGTACTATGACATGCTTATCAAAGCGATACATATGGTGTTTATGGGATTCTTGTATAAATATATTATTGCTTATTACATTAATGAATATGTCATAAAAGTTGTACCAATAGACACGGATCCGACATTTTTAAATTACTTATATTATATGTATGGTTATAGTTTCTATTTATTCTTTGATTTTGCAGGATACAGTTTATTTGCTATTGCATTTAGTTATTTATTTGGTGTACAAACACCAGTTAACTTTAATCAACCATTTAAAGCTAAAAATATTAAAGATTTCTGGAATAGATGGCATATGAGTTTATCATTTTGGTTTAGAGATTGCGTATATATGCGGTTTGTGTTCTGGGTATCTAAAGAAAAATTATTAAAAGATAAGTTACTAATATCTAATTTAGGATTTTTCTTAAATTTCTTTATTATGGGAATTTGGCATGGTATTGAATGGCATTATATTTTGTATGGTTTATATCATGCAATGCTATTTATTGGATATGGCTATTATGAACAATGGCGTAAAAAACATCCTATAAAGATGAATCCAAGCATTATGAACATAGTAGCAATTCTTATTACGTTCCATTGTATAGCATTTGGATTTTTACTTTTCTCAGGCAAGTTAATACATTAAATAAGGGAGATATATTATGAATTTTGAAGAGAGTGTTTTAAATATTTTAGCAGAAGTTGCAGAAAATGATATCGTTAAAGAAAATCCTGATATTGAAATATTTGAAGAAGGTATTATCGATTCATTTGCGACAGTTGGATTATTATTAGAAATTCAAAATAATTTAGGCATTGATGTGACAATTACTGATTTTGATAGAGATGAGTGGGCAACACCAAATAAAATTATAGAAGTACTTAAGGAATTACAATGAAACTAAAGTTATTGTTACCATTATTAATAAGTGGATTATTATTCGGTTTATTTTTACTCGTACCTGTGGAATGGATTAAATCATTTTCAAAGTATGACAGTATTAATAACGAAGCGATATCTTTAGATGATACAGTACTAAAAGGTGTGCACTCACAAGAAGAAATGTTATTAAGCAAAAAGTTCTATCCAATCTTTGGATCAAGTGAATTGGAAAAACAAGACATCTTCCATCCAGCGTATATCTTGAATGATAAAAAAGCGAAATTACAACCATATCTAATAGGTACGGGTGGATCAACTGATTTAATTCATGCAATTAATATGGGGAGCCAAGCACATAATCTGAAAGGTAAAAAAATAGCGATTATTATTTCTCCACAATGGTTTACGAATCATGGACTGACTAATGATAATTTTAGTGCTCGATTTTCACCATTACAAGCTGACCACTTATTTAAAAATAAAGTGTTAAGTCCAGAAATTAAAGATCGTTTTGCTAAAAGATTAGTGCAATTCAAACAATTAAAATCAGACCCATACTTAAAATCAATCATAGAAAAAGAAAATCATCATTATGATGAAGGTACATTTATGAATGATTTTGAAAAAAACATCTATGAAAAACACGACGCTTTAAAATCAATTTTTGGACAAGAAAAAGCAAAGTTACATAGAGAAGAGCACCATCATTTTAATCAAATGAATTGGAATGATTTGAAGTTATACGCTTCTGAATATGGCGCACAACATTCAAGAACAAACAAATTTTGTATGAATGATAAATATTGGCACTTATTAAAGCAGCAACGTAAAAGATATAATCGTAATTACGAGTTTAATATGCATTCGAAAGAATTTGATGATTTACAATTATTAATTGATACTTTAAAAGAAGCCAAAGCAGATCCATTGTTTATCGTTATTCCAGCAAATGGAAAATGGTATGACCATATCCATGTCGATAAAGAGAAACGTGAAGCGGTATATGAGAAAATCAATCATATGATTCAAAAGAACGATATGAAAGTATATGATTTAACCGATAAAGAATATGAACCGTATGTTATAACAGATGCCGTTCATATTGGATGGAAAGGCTGGGTATATATTAATGAACAAATGATACAACACATCAATGGAACATATGATGGAAAAGAGAGTAGACATTATCATTAATATTACCTAGGAAATAAAAAACAGGACATCGTCTTATAAACGATGTCCTATTTTTTATTAATTATAAAGTTAGAATACTTGTTCTACTTCCACTACGCCAGGTACTTCTTCTAATAAAGCACGTTCTATGCCGGCTTTTAGCGTAATAGTAGAACTTGGGCAAGTACCACAAGCACCAAGTAGACGTAATTTAACAATCCCGTCATCAACATCTACTAGTTCACAGTCGCCGCCATCACGTAATAAGAATGGTCTTAACTTTTCGAGTACATCACTAACTTGATCAAACATTGTTTGTTGTTCGGTAGCCATATATATTAATACTCCTCTCATCAAGTGTTATTAGATACATTAATCTTATTTATCTATTATAATAGAAATAAGGTAAAAAATCTATTCATGAAACTAGGGGGATGCTAAAATGTCCAAGGCAAGTATAGTAATTTATGGGGCTGATGTTGTATGTGCAAGTTGTGTAAATGCACCATCATCAAAAGATACATTTGAGTGGTTACAAGCAATTTTAGGAAGAAAATATCCAGAGTTAAACCTTGAATACACATATATTGATATTATGAATCAAACTGAAAATTTAACAGATCACGACCAACAATTTATTGAAAGAATAAACGAAGACGAACTATTCTATCCACTCGTAACAATCAATGATGAATACGTAGCAGATGGTTATGTTCAATTAAAGCCAGTAACAAAATTTATAGATGAACACGTAGCAGTAGAACAATAAATAAGAATAATGTTGGGAAGATTGTTGGGGACAGGTGAGTTGGGTAGAGAGTAGATGTGTGATATGAGGCAAGATGTGGCTTAATGTCCGAATAAAGCCAAGAGATCGCCAAACATGTGAGTTAAAGATGAAGTAAACTCACGAGATAGTAAAAGATGTGAGTTAAAGATGAAGTAAACTCACAAGATCGCCAAACATGTGAGTTAAAGGTGCAGTAAACTCACGAGACTGCAAAAGATGTGAGTTAAAGAGGTAATAAACTCACAAGATCACAAAAGATGTGAGTTAAAGGTGAAGTAAACTCACAAGATCGCCAAACATGTGAGTTAAAGGTGCAGTAAACTCACGAGATTGCAAAAGATGTGAGTTAAAGAAGAAATAAACTCACGAGATCGCCAAACATGTGAGTTAAAGGTGAAGTAAACTCACAAGATCGCCAAAGATGTGAGTTAAAGAGGTAGTAAACTCACGAGATTGCAAAAGATGTGAGTTAAAGAGGCAACAAACTCACATCTTCACTTCCATCCAACCCCCACATACAACAGAAAAAAAGTAGCAGAGTAATCTGCTACTTTTTTCTTATCCGTTATGATATTTATATAACCATAAGACGCCTGATTTAATGACTCTTGCTAAACGACCTGTTACGGTTTGTTCCATTAAATAAGCGAATCCTTGTTTTTCACCAAGTGAACCTACAAATCCTTGTGGTTTCAATTCTGGCATCTTTTCAGGTAGTGGTTTGTTTGCCCATTGTAATTTCATGACTTCAGCGATTTGATCAGCTTGTATTTCTGCTAAATATGCGCTTGGTGCATGTGGTAATGCTGCGCAATCGCCTACAATATATACATTTGGATATGTTGGAATTTGATGATATTGATTTACGATAACCCTTCTACCGTCATTAGTATCAACTGGAAGATTTCTAACGATTTCAACTGGTTGTATACCGGCAGTCCATACGACTAAATCAACGTTATGAATATCTTCGTTGTTATAAAGTTGTCCTGGTTCAACTTTAGTGATATTTGAATTTGGTACAACTTCTACATCATGTTTATCAAACCATTTTTTTACGTATTTACTTAATTTCTCTGGGAATGCAGGTAAGATTCGTGCACCTCTATCGAAAAGTTTGATTTTAATATCTTGTCTACTTTCACGTAATTCACTTGCAAGTTCTATACCGCTTAACCCTGCACCAACGATACCAACAGTTGCATCGCTTGGTAAGTCACATATTGCTTGGTATGTTTTGCGTGCGTTTTGTACAGTTTGAATACTATAAGTATATTCTTTTGCGCCAGGTACGTTGTGATATTTGTCTTCACAACCTAAACCTATTACAAGTTCATCATAATCAACTCGTGTATCTCCAACTGAAACAATTTGATTGTCTAAATCAATATCAGTAATTTCCCCATATACTGTATTAATTTTTTTATCTTTTGGAAATTGAACTCGAATATCTTTATCTGGTTTTGTGCCTGCTGCTAATGCGTAGAATTCTGTTTTTAAACCGTGAAATGGCATACGATCAATCAGCGTAATTGAATAATCGGAAGGTAATGTGCTAGGAAGTATTTCTTTCATTAAGCGCATATTACCGTATCCGCCCCCTAATAATACTAAGCTTTTCATCGTTATTCTCCTTTGTCCATAAATCAAATTTCTACAAATTTGTATGTATATATTTTATAATATATAAGTATACTTTTAGTATAATCGTTTTTGGCATAAACTACAATGAATGTTAAAATAGTTTAATGAATAAAAAGTGAGTAGGTGAACACATTGAACCCAATTGTCGAATTTTGTATTTCAAACTTGGCCAAAGGTGCTGATGTAGTGTTTAACAAGCTCGACAATGATCCAGAAGTAGATGTATTGGAATACGGTTGTCTACAAAATTGTGGACCATGTGCAAGAGGGTTATATGCATTAGTCAATGGAGATATGGTCAAGGGAGAAACACCAGAAGAATTACTTGAAAATATATATAGTCATATAGAAGAAAATTGGATTTTTTAGGAGGAATAAATATGTCAACTGTTATATTAACTGAAGCAGCAGCTTATGAAGTTAAAGATATGATGAAAAATAACGATATGCCAAATGGTTATTTGAAAGTATCTGTTAAAGGTGGCGGTTGTACGGGACTTTCTTACGGGATGTCAGCAGAAGAAGAACCAGCAGAGAATGATGAAGTTCTAGAATTTTATGGTGTGAAAGTGTTAGTAGATAAGAGTGATGCACCAATTTTAAATGGTACAACAATTGACTTTAAGACATCTTTAATGGGTGGCGGATTTGCGATTGACAACCCTAATGCGATTGCAGCTTGTGGTTGCGGAAGCTCATTTAAGACTAAAGATGTTTCTGGTACACCAGAACAATGCTAAGGAATTGATATGTCACACTTGAATTTATCTTTATAAAAATATACAATAAAACTTGTATGTAAATAGTATTATCTTTATTTGTGAGGAAAAACACAAAGTGACACAACTTTCCTATAAGTGTCAAACAAAATTTAGAAAGTATAGGTGAAAATAATGGGATTTGAACGTAAAAAAGTTCTAGTATTAGGGGCAGGTTACGCTGGCTTACAAACAGTAACTAAATTGCAAAAATTAGTTTCAAACCAAGACGTTGATGTTACATTAATCAACAAAAACGATTATCACTACGAAGCTACATGGTTACACGAAGCTTCTGCAGGTACTTTAAACTATGAGGATGCTTTATATCCAATTACAAATGTAATCGACAGAAATAAAGTAAACTTCGTTAAAGCAGAAGTAACAAAAATCAACAAAGATGCTAAAACAGTTGAAACATCTAACGGTGTATTTGAATATGATATTCTTGTTGTTGCATTAGGATTTGAAAGTGAAACATTCGGTATTGAAGGTATGAAAGAACATGCTTTACAAATCGAAAACATTAACACTTCTCGTCGTATTGCTAAACACATCGAAGATAAATTTGCTAATTATGCTGCATCTAAAGAAAAAGATGAAAATGACTTAGCAATCTTAGTAGGTGGCGCTGGATTCACTGGTGTTGAATTATTAGGTGAATTAACAGAACGCATTCCTGAATTATGTAAAAAATACGGTGTAGATCAATCTAAAGTTAAAATTACTTGTGTTGAAGCTGCTCCAAAAATGTTACCTATGTTCTCAGAAAACTTAGTGAACTACGTTGTTAAATATTTAGAAGACCGTGGTGTTGAATTCAAAATTTCTACTCCAATCGTTGCTTGTAATGAAAAAGGTTTCGTAGTTAAAGTTAACGACGAAGAACAAACTTTAGAAGCTAACACAGCTATTTGGGCTGCAGGTGTTAGAGGTAGCAAATTAATGGAAGAATCATTTGACGGCGTTAAACGTGGTCGTATCGTAGTTAAAGATGATTTATCAATCGACAACTATGATGATATCTTCGTAATTGGTGACTGTTCAGCTGTTATGGCTGGTGAAGGAGACAACAAACGTCCACTTCCAACAACAGCACAAATCGCTATGCAACAAGGTGAACACCTTGCTAAAAACATCAAAAACATCTTCAATGGTGAGAAAACAGAACCATTCGTATACGATGACAAAGGTACTGTATGTTCATTAGGTAGCCATGATGGTGTTGGTGTTGTTATGGGTCGTGAAATTACTGGTAAAAAAGCAGCATTCATGAAAAAAGTTATCGATACTCGTGCAATTTTCAAAATTGGTGGTATCGGATTAGCCTATAAAAAAGGTAAATTCTAATTGATTCATTATTAAGTGTAGAGACCTGCTATTAGGCGGGTCTCTTTTTTTAAAGGAGGTTAGCTATGATATCTTTACCGCAAGTTATCATATCAATGGCATTATTTTTTGTTCTGTTTTTTGGAATCGCTTTTATATTAAATATGCTATTAAAAGGTACTTGGTTAATGGTCGTACTTTATCCATTTGTTATTTTTGCAATTGTAGATAAAATTTCCACGGCTATGTACTTTACAGATCCAACAACTGCATTTTCAAAACTTATTACAGGTTTAACACACATACATACTGCGGATATATTAATGCTTGGTTCAGGATGGATTGGCGCGATTGTCGCAGGATTTGTTATAAGGAATTTACGAAGAAGCGGTTATTCAATGTTTTAACAAAAGGGGATAATAATGATGAATATAAAAATTAAAGAATCATATTCTAATAATGAACATCCGATTGTAATCGGTTGTCCAAGTCATTTAAATCAAATGCACAATTTTGATGAAATTGATCAAATTTTAGGCGGACAACTTGAAAATTTAAAAAAACAACAAATTATTAGTAGCGAACTTGGTAAAATCACTAGTACAGCGATTATCGTAAATGGACAAGTCGTTAAATTAATTGCTGTAGGGTTAAGTAATTTAAAAGAAATTAAAGAAAATGACTATCAAGTTGTGTACGGAAACTTAAGCAGATATTTACAAAGTAATAGAATTGAAGAAGTACATTTGTTAGATGATACGTTTGTATCACAAAATGTATCTCATCAAGAACGTGCTTATCGTTTTGGTTGGTTATTCACACAAGCTACATTTGTATTTGATACGTATAAATCAAACAAATCAGCAAATGTTGATACAGTCATTAATTATGTTACAACGACAAATGAAGATGTTACGACATTTATTAATCAAGGTGAAATTTTAGGAGAGAGTGTTAATATAGCGAGAACTTATTCACAAACACCACCGAATATTTTAACGCCAGATTATTTCGCAAACCAAATTGAACAGCACTTTAAAGATTCACAAGTAAAAGTAACGATTAAAAATGAAAATGAAATTAGAGAAGAAGGTATTGGTTTATTAGATGCAGTTGGTAAAGGATCTATAAACCCACCACGTTTAGTCGTGCTTGAATATAAAGGCTCAACTCAAGATCCAATTGCACTTGTAGGTAAAGGTGTGACATATGATTCAGGTGGTTACCAAATTAAATCTAAAACAGGTATGCCAACGATGAAATATGACATGAGTGGTGCAAGTAACGTAGTAGGTATGATGCATGCTATAAACAAATTACAATTACCAATTCATGTAGTAGCAGTATTACCATTAGCTGAAAATATGATTTCAAGCAATGCAATGAAACCAGATGATGTATATACAGCATTAAGTGGAGAAACAGTTGAAATAACAAATACGGATGCTGAAGGAAGATTAGTATTAGGTGATGCTGTTTCATTCGTTAAACAATATAAGCCAGAGCTTATTATGAACTTTGCGACATTAACAGGAGCTGTTGTTGCAGCATTAGGTTTAGGGAAAACGGGGATATTCTCAAGCGATGCTGATCAATACATTGATGATGTGAAACAAGCTGCAAAATATTCAAATGAAGTAAGTTTTGAATTACCAATAACAGATGAAGAGAAACAAGATATTAAATCTTCAGAAGTTGCAGATTTAACTAACTGTATTTTAAATAAAAACGGTAAAGCTTTATTTGCAGCAGCATTTGTAACGCATTTTAGTGATGAAATACCACACTTACACTTTGATATTGCAGGTTCAGGGGAAACAGAAAAGGATTCATTCAAAGGTCCAAAAGGTGCGACAGGTGCTATGATACCAACAGTACTACATTTCTTAAAAAATAAATAAAATCAAACATATAAAAAGCGGGATAAAAAATCTATGTAAAAAACTAGGTTTAGATCCCGCTTTAATTATGACGAAATTCGATTCAGAATATTCGGACTAATTCTTGAAATGTTGACATGCTATTTCTCAACTGATATGATAAGTTCATTATTTCACTTTATCGTGGTAGAGAACTAAAGAATGGAGAGGGTCTTTTTGGAAATAAATGCAGTATTAGTAGCTGTTATTGTGATGATTATACTTTGTTTAATGCGTTTAAATGTTGTACTAAGTATATTCATAGGTGCATTAACAGGTGG
Organism: Mammaliicoccus sp. I-M35; assembly: GCF_022386455.1. NCBI lineage: Bacteria > Bacillati > Bacillota > Bacilli > Caryophanales > Staphylococcaceae > Mammaliicoccus > Mammaliicoccus sp. I-M35. The sequence goes on from NZ_JAJNIL010000003.1 coordinate 269,866, forward strand.
TTTATTAAGTGGAATGTCTGTTGATAAAGTCATTTCCACATTTGGTAAAACAATCGTTGATGGTTCAGAAGTTGCACTATCTTATGCATTATTAGGAGGATTTGCAGCACTGATTTCATATAGTGGTATTACTGACTACATCGTAGGAAAAATCATTACATCAATGAAAAAAGAAAATTCACAGAAAAGTAGAGTAAAAATAAAAATATTATTAGTGGCTGTATTACTTGTCATATCAGTACTCAGTCAAAATATTATACCTGTCCATATCGCATTTATACCTATTCTTATACCACCATTATTAAGCTTATTTAATGAACTACAAATGGATAGAAGATTAATTGCTACAGTTATTGGATTCGGACTATGTTTCCCTTATATTTTATTCCCATACGGTTATGGTCACATATTCCAATCTATTATCTTTGATGCATTTGGAAAAGCAAACGTAGATATAGAATTCAATAGTATTTGGAAAGCAATGTTAATTCCATCAATGGGTTATGTATTCGGATTAATCGTTGCGATTATAATGTATTGGAAACCTAGAACATATAAAACAATTAAAGTAGAAGAAGACGAAGAAATGAAAACATTAAAGCCATATCCATTAATTGTGACTGGCTTAGCGATTTTAGGAACATTCGTTGTTCAAACATTAACGGAATCTATGATTTTTGGTGCATTAGCAGGGATTTTAATATTCTTCTTCTCAGGATTATATAACTGGAGAGACTTAGATGCTAAATTAGTTGAAGGTATTCAAATCATGGCATACATTGGTGTTGTGATTTTAACAGCAAACGGATTTGCAGGTGTGATGAGTGCCACAAATGAAGTAGGTTCACTAGTTGAAAGTCTAGCATCAATTACAGGAGATAATAAAGCATTCAGTATTATAATGATGTATGCTATTGGTCTTGTTGTAACACTAGGCATAGGATCATCATTTGCGACAATCCCGATTATTGCTAGTTTATTTATTCCATTTGGACAAGAAATTGGACTTAGCACAATGGCATTAATAGCTGTTATCGGAACAGCAGGTGCGTTAGGAGATTCAGGAAGTCCTGCAAGTGATTCAACTTTAGGACCAACAGCTGGTTTAAATGTTGATGGTGAACACGATCATATTAGAGATACGTGTATACCGAACTTCTTAATATATAATATCCCGCTAATTATTTTTGGATTTATTGCAGCAATGGTATTATAGTATGATTAAGGGGGATTAATCATATGGATTTAATAGAGAACTTTGGAATAGAAACAATCGAATCAAGTCATGGTTATATAGAAATGACGATGCCCGTAACGGATAAAGTTAAACAACCATTCGGATTCTTACATGGCGGTGCAACAATAGCATTAGCAGAAACAGCAGCATCTATGGGAGCACATTACGCTTCAAGTGAAGATGAAATACCATTAGGATTAGAAATCAACGCAAACCATATAAAGTCAACTCGATCAGGTACAGTACGCGCAATAGGTCAAGCCCTTCATATCGGAAGTACAACTCAAGTATGGGACGTCAAAGTTACGAACGAACAAGACGAACTCATCTCCGTTATACGCGCAACAATTGCTATCAAAAAGAAAAGATAAACAAATAAGAGCATGGGACTAACTGTCCCATGCTCTTATTATTTATTTTGCATCTTTTAAATCATCACGTATTGTTCTTTCACTAGGTCTAACGCCCATATAGTAAGCACTTCTTGAAACTAAGTGACCTGCTAATGGTCCTGTTATGAATATAAAGATAATACCAAGTAGTAATTGAACATTGAAATGTCCTTCTTTTGCGATAAAGTATATCAATACACCTAATAAGATAAGCATAACACCTAACGTAGAAGCTTTTCCTGAGGCGTGTGCGCGAGAAAAGACATCTGGTAATCTTAGAATACCTAACGCTGCGAAAAAGCTAAAGCAAGCTCCAATGACCATCATAAAAATTGAGATACTAATAAGAATCGTTTCTATCATTTTCAATGATCTCTCCTTTATCCATAAATTTCGCAAATGCTGCAGTACCTAAGAATGCTAATATACCTATTAATAAAAGTATAACGAATAAATATCTAGTATTAGTTAATACTGAGAATAAAGCTATGATGGCCATTAATGTAATACCCAATGCATCGAGCGCAATGACTCTATCAGCAAGAGTAGGGCCAATAATAACACGAATCAGCATACCAATCATAGAGAGTGCAACGATGATAATCGCGATAATAACGAATATATTTGTCATCGTATGCTCACCTCCTTGATAGCTTTTTCAAATGAATCTTTAATCGCACTCACTTCAGAATCGATATCTGAAAAGTCAATTGAATGAATATAGAGTGTTTTTTTGTCATCTGAAATTGCTACGACGATTGTACCTGGTGTTAAAGTGATTAATTGTGATAATAAACTAATTTCCCAATCTTTATCTAAATCTGTAGGATAAGCGAAAAATGCTGGCTTATTATGGATTTCTTTTTGAATAACTATTCGAATAACATCTATATTCGCTAAAATTAATTCTTTCATGAATATCACTGCTAAAATAAGCGATTTCCAAACAGGACGTAAGTATAAATGTTTGCCTGGAAGAAGCGGTAAGGCTACTAAGACGAACAATATACCAAATAGATAACCAAATACAAATGCACCAAATGTATACGTATCAGAAAGCATCATCCATAATGCAGCTAAAAGAACATTTATGAGTACTTGTATCGCCATTAATAATCGCCTCCTAACGCATTAACATAAGTCTCTGGGTTATAGAATGGTAATGCAGCTTTTTCCACTAATGGATATAAGTAGTCTGCACCAAGACCAAATAGAATAGCTACAATTGTAATGGCAACTGATGCGATCATTAATTTATTAATTGGTAGTTTAGGGTTATAAACATAACCTTTTTCTTCGCCCCAAAATGCCATTAAGAAAATACGCATTACAGAATAGAGTACACATAAACTTGATAAAAGAACGATAATACCACTTATGTAATAACCATTTTCAAATGTAGACATTACGATGATATATTTACCATAGAAACCACTTAATGGTGGTATACCTGCTAACGAAAGGGCAGCTATAAAGTAAATCCAACCAAGAACTGGATAGTGGTTGATTAAACCACTGAACCTTCTTAAATCAGGGGTACCAGTTATTTTAATGATGACACCAATTAATAAGAATAAAGCAGCTTTGATAATCATGTCATGTAACAAGTAGTATATACTTCCCATCATGCCATTTTTATCCATCATAGCAGCACCAATTAAGATAACACCAATCGCGATCATAATGTTATAGATGATAATCTTTTTAACATCGTAATAAGCGATAGCACCGATACAACCCATGATGATTGTTAAAATTGCTAGAACAATTAATGTTTGCGTAATAAATTCACTATTTGTTGAATAGAATAAGCTAAATGTACGCATAATTGCATATGCACCGACTTTAGTTAATAAAGCACCGAATAGCGCGATAATTGGAATTGGTGGTGCATAATAAGCGCCAGGTAACCAGAAATACAGTGGAAACATACCTGCTTTAGTCGCAAATACAAATAGAAACATAATAAATGTAATCACAACGATATTTAAATCTGTTCCTGAAAGTTCAGCGAATTTAACATGTAGATCTCCCATATTTAATGTACCAGTAATTGAGTAAAGCATACCGACACCTAATACAAAGAATGCAGATGTTAATACATTAACGAGTATATATTTAATACTTTCTTGTAGTTGGATTTTAGTACCACCAATAACAAGTAATAAATATGATGACATTAAAAATACTTCGAAAAATACGAATAAGTTAAATAAGTCACCAGTCATAAATGCGCCGTTAACACCTGTTACCATCATTGAAACACCGAAGTAATAAAAATATCTTTCACGATGGAGTCCAATTGATTGGTGAGAGTATATGAGTACGATAAGCGTAATCAATAAACTTACAGTTACGAGTAATGCACTTAACATATCCACGTAAATCACAATACTGTATGGAACTGGCCAGCTACCTAGATTTAAAGTTTGTGTTCCATTCATATATATGTGGTAGAGGTTGTATAAACTCACTAAAAATGCTAACGAGAAACCTGTTAATACTACTTTACGTTTAACATAAGGTCTGTGACCGACAAAAATTAACGTAACGGCCGTTAAAAACGTAATGACAAGAGGTACAATAATCAAATTACTCATCTTTCGGTACCTCCTTCATCTCTTCTAAATTATCAGTTCCTAATTCTTTATAACTTCTAAAAGCTAATACTAAGAAGAATGCTGTAACAGCGAAAGCTATTACGATGGCAGTTAAGATCAATGCTTGTGGTAATGGGTCAACATAGTTCTTAATACCTTCTTCTTCAATTGGTAAGGCACCTTTTTTCAATCCACCCATTGTCAGTAACATTAAATGTACGCCATGGGATAGTAATGTAGTACCAATAATTATCCTAATTAAACTTTTAGAGAGAACTAGGTACACTGATACGGATATAATAATACCTGCAACGAAAATCATTAATATTTCCATTATTCATTCTCTCCAATCGCTAATATGATAGTAATGGCGGTACCCACAACAGCTAGTAATACACCTAAATCAAATAGCATTGCTGTATGCCAATGAACTTCACCAAAGATAGGAAGATGGAATTCTCCAAATTTATGTGTGAAAAATGTTTTGTTGTATGTCCAACTTAAAATTGGTGTTAGAACACAGAAGAACAAACCAGTTGCTGTTACTAATTTAAAGTCAAATGGGAACATTTTCTTTAATGTTTTAGTGTCAAATGCTATACCGATAATAATGACTGCAGATGAAAGTAATAATCCACCTACAAAACCGCCACCTGGTGTATAGTGTCCACCAAAGAAAATAGAAACAGCATACATCATAATAATTAGGAAAATGATAATGGCATTAAACTGAAAGAATACATCATTCGATTGTTTCTTCATGTTCTTCACCTCCATCTTTACCTTTGTCTCTTAATTTAACTAATGTGTAAATACCTAAGCCAGCAATACCTAAAACAGCTGACTCGAATAATGTATCGAATCCACGGAAGTCTACAAGAATAACGTTTACCATGTTTTTCCCAGCGGCTAGATCGTATACATTATCTATATAATATTGAGAAATAGAATCAAAATGTCTATTTCCATATGAAATTAATCCGATTGTGATAACACCAATACCTACACAAATCGAAATAATTAAGTTACCAATTTTAAAGTTTCTATTTTCATCATGTCTACTCATTTTAGGTAAATGGTAGAAACATAGTAAGAATAGGGCAGTCGAAATTGTTTCAATTGATAATTGTGTCAGTGCTAAGTCTGGTGCACCGAAGAATACAAAGAATAAAGCAACTGAATAACCAACTGCTGCTAACATAATGATGCTAAATAGTCTTGATTTAGCTAATACGATACAGAATGTACTCACTAGAATTAAGCCCATTAAAATCACTTCATATGGTCTAATTTCGCTTATATTATCGAATGCAACACTTACAGGATGTGTAAATAACGTAAGTGCAGTCATAATGATAAAGAATGCGAAAATATACATTAAGTATGATCTGATAAATCCAGTCATATAGCTTTGTGTGATTTTGTTTGAGATATAAGAACTTAATTGAATACCTCTGTCGTAATAATAATTAAACGTTAAGTATTCAGGTTGAATACTGTAAATATTGAACCATTTTTCTACTGATTTAAATAATATAAAACCAATAATAAATACGATTAATGTACCTATTAAAGCAGGTGTTATACCGTGCCAATGAGATATATGAACATCAGGCGCATCAGCGAATGGTGCAATTGCTCTTACTGCTGGTGCAATAATACTGTTGCTTAATATATTTGGGAATAAACCAAATAACACAACTAAGAATGTCAAAATACCTGTCGGCAATAACATAAGTAATGGCGCTTCGTGTGGTTTCTTAGGTAATGCTTCAGGTTTGTAATCTCCAAAGAATATTTCATGTACATATTTAAATGAATATACAAACGTAAAGATACTACCAACAATCGCAACGATAGGTAGTAAGTAACCAAGTGTTGATAAACCAAATACATCAGCTTGATGACTATCAAACATTGCTGTTAAGAACATTTCTTTAGATAAGAAACCATTAAATGGTGGAACACCCGCCATACTTAAAGCAGTAATAATTGTGAATGTACAAGAAATTGGCATGATGGTCATTAAACCGCCCAATTTCTTAATGTCTCTTGTACCAACTTCATGATCGATTGTTCCCGTAATCATGAATAACGCACCTTTAAATGTTGCGTGGTTAATTAAATGGAATACTGCAGCGATAATACTAGCTAAGAATAACTGACTTTCTTCACCAGAATAATGATAACTGACAGCACCGATTCCAAGCATGGACATAATCATACCGAGCTGTGAAACTGTTGAGAATGCTAAAATACCTTTTAAATCTTGTTGTTTAACAGCATTAAATGATGCCCAGAACAATGTGATTAATCCGACAGCAGTTACCGCCCAAACAAATCCAGCACTTGCTGCAAAAATTGGCGTTGTACGAGCAACTAAATATATACCTGCTTTAACCATTGTTGCTGAGTGCAAATACGCACTGACTGGTGTAGGTGCTTCCATTGCATCTGGTAACCAAATGTGAAATGGAAATTGTGCAGATTTAGTCATAGCACCAATTAAAATTAAAATCATTGCAAAAATAAAGTAAGGTGAACTTTGAATTTCAGCGGCATTTTGTACTAAAGAGGTAATACTCCATGAATTACCTGCAATTGCGATACAAATAAATCCACCTAGTAACATTAAGCCACCGAACACTGTAATTAATAATGACTTTTGTGCGCCGTATATTGACGATTGTTTATGGCGCCAATAAGCGATAAGTAAGAAACTTGAAATAGATGTTAATTCCCAGAATAGGTAAAGCATTAATAGGTTATCTGATAATACAACACCTAACATAGCTCCCATAAACATAAGTAAATAACAATAAAAATTACCGAGTGATTCATTTTTACTTAAATATGTAATGGAATATAAAACAACGAGCGCACCAATCCCTGTAATTAAAGATGCGAATAATAAACTTAGTCCGTCTAAATGAACGGAGAAGTTCATACCTAATCTAGGCATGAAATCCCATATTACAATGAATGGTTTATCCGAATCTGGAACATTTATGTATGACATAAAATAACTAAATATAATAATCGGAATAGGTAGTACAAACCATCCTAGATGTATACCTTTATAAAATCTGTATAAAATTGGTATTATGATTACAAAAATTAAAGGTAACAAAATCATAATATGCATCAAACTCATTTAATAACCTCCTTCCAAAAATCTTATAAATATTATTATACACAATAAAGTTAATGCTTGAAAATACTATCAAGTCAATCTTTCAGAATTTTTAGGTTATTTTTAAATATGAAGAAACACGTTAAAAATTTATTAAAAATTTTTTAGTTTTGCTAAAAATTCGCCTTGTATTGACGTGAATAATCTATTTTTAATTGTTCAATACACTTTAAAGCTTGTTCACTATAAGCATTATTTCTTTTAATCATTTTTTCTTCAAGTTCAGCTAATGATGTTTTTAATGAATCAATATAGTTCGGAACATCGTGCGGATAGTCTTTTAAAAACTGTGCAGTTGTATATCTTTTTTCGAATTGACTTAAAGCTTTTCTTTCATGGAAAAAGACATTTTCAACTTCATTTGGACTATGTAAATCTCCTTGTCTAGGATGTTTGAGAACAGCTAATACTTTAACGAGAAACTGGTCTCCTTTTTCTTCAACTATTTCTACGACATATTGACCTGTTTTGTGTGGAAATTGATAATACATGTTGATATCCCCTTTCTAAAAAATTATGTTATGATATCACTATTGTAATTATTTTAACATGAATGGAGAATATTAAATGACAAACTATCCTCAATTAACAACTGAAATATTAGAAGGTGAAAGAGTTGTAGAAATTAAAACAACTAAAGGAAACATGACATTCAAGTTATTTCCTGAATTAGCACCTAAAACTGTTGAAAACTTCATCGGTTTAGCTGAGAAAAAATATTATGATGGCATCATTTTCCACAGAGTTATCAACGACTTCATGGTTCAAGGTGGAGACCCAACTGGTACAGGTATGGGTGGCGAAAGTATTTATGGAAGTGCTTTTGAAGATGAATTCTCATTACAAGCATTTAACTTATACGGTGCGTTATCTATGGCTAATGCTGGACCAAATACAAACGGTTCACAATTTTTCATTGTTCAAATGAAAGAAGTACCAGCAAATATGTTATCTCAACTTAAAGATGGTGGTTGGCCTAAAGAAATCGTTGATCGCTATGCAGAAAAAGGTGGTACACCTTGGTTAGACCAAAAACACTCAGTATTTGGTCAAATTGTTGAAGGTGAATCAGTTCTTGAAGAGATTGCTAATGTTAAAGTTGGCGCTAACGATAAACCAGTTGAAGATGTAGTAATTGAAACAATTGAAATTATAAAATAAATCGACATTCAATTGTCATAAAAAAATCAATGCATTCGACTCAATCTTTGGTATAATTTAGTTGCTAAGGGAGTGGTCGGCTTATGATGGAATTTCTTTATTTTCCAGATAATAAATTAGAATATATTCCTGCTGTTGCTACGTTGATATTATTTATGATTTTGGCGTATATCGTATTTATGATGTTCCGTAAAAAATCTAAAAAAGACGAAGAAAAAATGAAATCATTTGAAAAACAAGTAATGGATCATTTAGAGCAAGAGGAGAAAAAGAACAATAAGAAGTAAATAAAGCATTCCAAACGAATACTATATATAGGAAGAGACTGAGACATATGTATGTCGAAGTCTCTTTTATATTTTGAGTTAAGGGGTGGGCGCTAACGATCAAGACTCAAAAACAAGATCGTTAGCGCAGAAAAAAATCCAAAAATAGAGCAAAAACGAGGCGCTAACGCTCAAGAAACAGAAACAAGATCGTTAGCGCCCAGCATATCATACAAAATCCCCATACAAATCCTCCAACACATAAAGAATCTTTAATCTATTTTCTCCATAGAATACTTATTTCTTAATCTAATAATAAATTCATGAATTTATAGATGATTTATATTTATGCATAATATTTTCAGAATTATATATCAAATTAATGGTTTAATAAAAATAACTATGCTATGATGAAATAGTTAATAACTTCAAGTACAAGGGGTTTTCTAAAAGTGAGAAAACAATATAAAATTGGTCAGTTTGTAAAGGTAAAAGTGACTGGCATTCAGCCATATGGCGCCTTTGTTGAAACCCCTGATCATGTGGAAGGTCTCATTCATATTTCTGAAGTGATGAATGATTACGTGCACAACCTTAATCAATTTCTTAATGTTGGCCAGATAGTAAAAGCTAAAATAATTAAAGTTGAAGCGGATGGCAAGTTGAATTTATCACTTAAAGATAATGAATATTTCAAAAGACAAGAACGTAAGAAAGAAAAGCGCTCAGTTCTAGATGAAATTAGAGAGACAGAAAAATACGGGTTTCAACCTTTGGAAGAAAGGTTGCCTAAGTGGATTAAACAATCAAATAAACATTTTGAAGACGAATAAATGATCTATCGTCTTTACAAGCCGGATATCTTACATGATAATCCGGCTTTTTTTATACGAAAAATCACTTCATTGAATGAACATTTAAACGGCTTTTTGAATATTTATTTGAAGTAAATTTACAACTTATTTTTATTGTAAAAATTCAGAAAAAAATAGCTTGAAGTAATCTATAAAAGTGTGTCATTATAGGGATGTAAGGGGTTTCTTAATACCCCGTATAAACATAGGGAGGTTTACTTTAATGATTCCATACAAACACGAACCATTTACTGATTTTACGAAAGAGGAGAATAAGGCTGCTTATTTAGAAGGTCTTAAAACAGTTGAAGGATATTTAGGAAAAGAGTATCCAATTATTGTTGGAGGCGAACGTATTTTTACAGAAGATAAAACACGTTCATATAACCCTTCAAATATTGAAGAAACAGTAGGATTAGTTTCTAAAGCAAGCAAAGAACATGCTGAAAAAGCAATGGAAGCTGCTAAAGAAGCCTTTAAAACATGGAGAGATACTGATCCAAGTGTCCGTGCTGACGTTTTATTCAGAGCAGCAGCAATTACGAGACGTCGTAAACACGAATTCTCAGCTTTACTTTCTAAAGAAGGTGGTAAACCATGGAAAGAAGCAGATGCAGATACTGCTGAAGCAATCGACTTTATGGAATACTATGCACGTCAAATGCTTGAATTAAAAGACGGTAAAAAAGTAGAAAGTCGTCCAGGAGAATATAATAAATATAATTATTTACCAGTTGGTGTAAGTGTTGTTATTTCACCATGGAACTTCGCATTTGCGATCATGGCTGGTACAACTGTAGCACCAGTGGTAACAGGAAACACTGTGTTATTAAAACCATCATCTAAAACGCCAGTTATCGCTTATAAATTTATGGAAGTTTTAGAAGAAGCAGGTTTACCAAAAGGGGTGGTAAACTATATTCCAGGTTCATCAAGTGAAATCGGTGATTATTTAATTGATCATAAAGATACAAGTCTTATTTCATTTACTGGTTCTCGTGATGTAGGTGTTTCTATTTACGAAAGAGCTGCAAAAGTTCAAAAAGGCCAAACACACCTTAAACGCGTTATTGCTGAAATGGGCGGTAAAGATACAATTATCGTTGATTCAGAAGGCGACTTAGATTTAGCAGCTGATTCAATTGTACAATCAGCATTTGGATTCTCAGGTCAAAAATGTTCAGCATGTTCACGTGTCATTGCAGTTGAAGATATTTATGATGAATTATTAGACAAAGTAGTTGAACGTACAGAAAAATTAACTGTCGGTGATTCAACTGATCAAGCTAATTATATGGGTCCAGTAATTGACGAAAACTCATTAAACAAAATTAAAAAATATATCGAAATCGGTAAAAAAGAAGGCCGTATTGTAGCAGGTGGTACAACTGACGAAGAAAAAGGACATTTCGTTAACCCAACTGTTATTGCTGATTTAAAACATGACGACAGAGTAATGCAAGAAGAAATCTTCGGACCAGTTGTTGGTTTCAGCAAAGCAAAAGATTTTGATCAAGCAATTGAATTTGCAAATGATACAGAATACGGTTTAACAGGTGGCGTTATTACAAATAACCGCTCTAAATTAGAACAAGCACGTAGAGACTTTATGGTAGGTAACTTATACTTCAATAGAGGATGTACAGGTGCAATTGTAGGTTACCAACCATTTGGTGGCTTTAAAATGTCAGGTACAGATTCTAAAGCAGGTGGACCAGATTACTTAGTACTTCACTTACAAGGACGTACTACTTCAGAAATGTTATAATATTGTTGAAATAATAAAAATACAGTAGGGCGTATACATGCTCTACTGTTTTAATGGGAGGAGATTTAATATGACAAAGTCACAAGAAATCATTGAACAAACAAATACATTTGGTGCGCCGAACTATTTGCCATTACCAATTGTAATTTCAGAAGCGGAAGGTATTTGGGTTAAAGATCCAGAGGGCAATCGCTATTTAGATATGTTATCTGCTTATTCTGCAGTTAACCAAGGTCATCGTCATCCGAAAATTATCCAAGCATTAAAAGATCAAGCAGATCGTGTAACACTTACTTCACGTGCATTCCACAGTGACCAATTAGGTCCTTGGTATGAAAAAATTTGTAAACTTGCAAATAAAGAAATGGTATTACCAATGAACACAGGTGCAGAAGCTGTTGAAACAGCTATTAAAGCTGCAAGACGTTGGGCATATGATGTGAAAGGCGTAGAAGATAACAAAGCAGAAATCATTGCGATGAATGGTAACTTCCATGGTCGTACAATGGCTGCAGTTTCACTTTCTTCAGAAAAAGAATACCAAAGAGGTTACGGTCCATTATTAGGTGGATTCAAACTTGTTGATTTCGGTGATATCGAACAAATTAAATCTGCTATTACACCAAATACAGCAGCCGTATTAATTGAACCTATTCAAGGTGAAGCGGGTATTAATGTACCTGAAGACGGTTATTTAAAACAAATTAGAGAAGTTTGTGATGAAAACAATGTATTATTCATTGCAGATGAAATTCAAGCTGGTCTTGGTAGAACAGGTAAATTATTCGCAACAGATTGGGATAATGTTCAACCAGATATGTATATCTTAGGTAAAGCATTAGGTGGAGGCGTATTCCCAATTTCATGTATCGTTGGTAATAAAGAAATTCTAGAAGTATTTAACCCAGGTTCACACGGTTCTACTTTTGGTGGTAACCCTCTAGCATGTGCGGTATCTGTTGCAGCATTAGATGTACTAATTGATGAAAAATTATCTGAGCGTTCTTTAGAATTAGGAACTTATTTCAAAGAAGAATTACAAAAAATTGATCATCCATCAATCAAAGAAGTAAGAGGTAAAGGTTTATTCATCGGTATCGAATTAACTGAAGATGCAAGACCATATTGTGAAAAATTAAAAGAATTAGGTCTGTTATGTAAAGAAACACACGATACAGTTATTCGTTTTGCACCACCACTTATTATCGAAAAAGAAGATTTAGATTGGGCACTTGATCAAGTTAAGTCTGTTTTTAAATAAAAAATCTGATAACGTTTACAAAAAAACGTTTAAGACCTTTTAAAAATAATCAATTATGTTACAATTATTTAGAGATTAAAAGTATTTAAAAAAGAGGCGAAGAGGATCATGAGCGAAAATTTAAATTTAGTTTCATCGACACAAGAAATTATTGGTGAAGCCCTTAATAAATTAGGTTTTGACGAGGGAATGTACGATTTAATTAAAGAACCAATGAGATTATTAACAGTGCGTATACCTGTTAGAATGGATGACGGTTCTGTTAAGACATTTACTGGTTATCGTGCACAACATAATGATGCAGTTGGACCAACTAAAGGTGGGGTTCGTTTCCACCCAGATGTTGATGTCGAAGAAGTAACAGCATTATCTATGTGGATGACGTTAAAATGTGGAATTGTAGATTTACCATATGGTGGTGGTAAAGGTGGTATTGTCTGTGACCCAAGACAAATGAGTATTCATGAAGTAGAAAGATTATCTCGTGGATATGTTCGTGCTATTTCTCAAATAGTAGGTCCTACAAAAGACATTCCAGCACCAGACGTATTTACAAACTCACAAATTATGGCTTGGATGATGGATGAATATAGTCAAATGGATGAATTCAATTCTCCAGGATTTATTACTGGTAAACCTATTGTTTTAGGTGGTTCTCAAGGTAGAGATCGTTCTACTGCATTAGGTGTTGTTATTGCAATTGAAGAAGCAGCTAAGAGACGTGGAAAAACAATCGAAGGTTCAAGAGTCGTTATTCAAGGATTTGGTAACGCAGGAAGCTTTTTAGCGAAATTCTTATATGATCAAGGCGCTAAAATTGTAGGTATTTCAGATGCTTACGGTGCACTTCATGATCCTGAAGGTTTAGATATCGATTATTTATTAGATCGTCGTGATAGCTTCGGAACAGTTACAAATCTATTTGATGATACAATTTCTAATAAAGAGTTATTCGAAATTGATTGTGATATCCTTGTTCCAGCAGCGATTTCAAATCAAATTACAGAAGAAAATGCTAATGATATTAAAGCTGAAATTGTAGTAGAAGCAGCTAATGGTCCAACTACAATGGCAGCAACTAAAATATTAAGTGAGCGTGGCGTTCTTCTTGTACCAGACGTACTAGCAAGTGCTGGTGGCGTAACAGTATCTTACTTCGAGTGGGTACAAAATAACCAAGGTTATTACTGGACTGAAGAAGAAGTTAACGAAAAACTACGTGAAAAATTAGTTAAAGCTTTTGATACAATTTACAACTTATCAGAAAACAGAAAAATAGATATGAGATTAGCAGCTTATATTGTAGGTATTAAACGTACAGCTGAAGCGGCTAGATATAGAGGATGGGCATAAGCCTTAACCAATAAAAAACACACCATTTTGAATGGTGTGTTTTTTTGATTATATGAGTTCTTTAGCGACATTAATTTGATGTTGTACGGACTCTTGACCTGTTGAACCATAACTTTTTCTACGGTTTAAACAGTTTTCAGGTTTCAAGTAATCATATACATTTTCTTGTATACGTTCGTTATAAGATTGATATTGTTCTAATGGCACATCTAATAAATATTTACCGTTTTGAATGCACCATAAGACGATTTTACCTACGATCTCATGTGCTTCTCTGAAAGGTATATTTTGTTCTACTAAATAATCAGCTAGCTCAGTAGCATTAGAAAAATCTTTATGGACTGTTTCGTTTAAACGCTCTTTATTCACTTGCATAGTAGAAATCATACCTTCGAAAATACGTAATGAGCCTTTAATCGTATGAATGGCATCAAACAGACCTTCTTTATCTTCTTGCATATCTTTATTATATGCTAGTGGCAAGCCTTTTAAAGTAACGAGCATACTCATTAAATGACCCGTTGTTCGGCCTACTTTTCCTCTAATCAATTCTGCCATATCAGGATTTTTCTTCTGTGGCATAATCGATGATCCAGTAGAGAAACTATCTGATAATGTAACGAATTTAGCTTCATCAGTAGACCAGAAAATAATTTCTTCTGCAAATCTCGAAAGGTGAACCATCGTTAATGAAATATTATGCAATGTTTCAACGATATAATCACGGTCACTAACTGCATCAAGACTATTTTCATATAAACTACTAAAGTTTAAAAGTTCTTGTGTACGATGTCTATCAATAGGGTGCGTTGTACCGCTTAAAGCTGCAGCACCTAGTGGACTGATGTCGATTCTTTTTAAACTATCATTAAATCTCGATTTATCACGCTCTAACATCCAGAAATAAGTCATGATATGATGCGCGAAAGAAATAGGTTGCGCTCTTTGTAAGTGCGTGTAACCGGGCATGATAGTATGCACATGTTCATCAGCAATAACAAGTATTGATTTTTGAAGAGACTCTATAAGTGTGAAAATCTCTTGAACATGTTGTTTTGTATAAAGGTGCATATCCGTTGCAACTTGGTCATTTCTACTTCTACCAGTATGCAATTTACCGCCAACTTGACCAATCTTCTGAATTAAAGCATGTTCAATATTTAAATGAATATCTTCTAGTGATTCAGAAAGCTCAAGATTACCGTTATAATAGTCGGCTTGAATATCTTTTAAACCTTGAATAATTTGATTTGCTTCTTCTGTTTTGATGATATTTTGCTCCGCTAACATTGTTGCATGTGCAATACTACCTTGAATATCTTGATCAATTAAATTTTTATCAAAATGGATAGATGCATTAAATGCATCTACCCATGATTCAGGGTTAGACTCGAATCTTCCACCCCATGCTTTTTTTGTCATTTTAAAACACCCTCTGTTTCTAATAATGCTTTAACCTTAGTAGGTAAACCGAAGATTTCAATGAATCCAACAGCTGCTTCTTGGTTAAATGCGTCTTCTTTAGTATACGTAGCAAGTGCTTCATTGTATAAACTAAATGGAGATTTACGTCCATTAACGATTACATTTCCTTTAAATAGTTTAACACGAACTGTACCTGTTACTTGAGTTTGTGTAGAATCGATAAATTGTTTTAAGCTATCTGTTAATGGAGAGAACCATAATCCATTATAGATTTGTTCAGCTAATTGTTTTTCGATTACTGGTTTAAAGTGTGCAACGTCTTTAGTTAAAGTAATCGTTTCTAACGCTTTATGTGCTTCCATTATAACCTTTGCACCCGGTGTTTCATAGACTTCACGTGATTTAATACCAACTAAACGGTTTTCTACGTGATCGATTCTACCGATACCGTGTAAACCAGCAATTTCATTAAGTTGTAAAATTAATTCATCTAACGGATATGATTTATTATTGATTGAAATAGGTAAACCTTTTTCAAATACAATTTCAAGTTCTTCTGGTGTATCAGGTGTTTCTTCTATTGGTTTCGTTAAATCATATGCATCTTCTGGTGGTGTCGCAAATGGATCTTCAAGAATACCACACTCATTACTACGACCCCATAAATTTTGGTCAATTGAATATGGAGAATCTAAATTGATAGGAATTGGAATGTTATGTTTTTTAGCATAATCAATTTCTTCCTCACGACTCCAAGACCATTCACGTACTGGCGCTAATACTTCAATATGAGGTGCTAATGCTTTAATAGCTACTTCAAAACGTACTTGGTCATTCCCTTTACCAGTACAGCCATGTGCTATTGCAATCGCATCTTCTTCTTGCGCGATTTCAACTAATTTCTTAGAGATAAGTGGTCTACTTAATGCAGAAACAAGTGGATAACTTCCTTCATACATTGTATTCCCTTTAATTGCATATCCAACAAAATCTTCACTGAATTCTTTAGTTGCGTCTATTACATATGATTTTTCTGCACCCATATCATATGCTTTTTGTTTTACTAGTTCTAAATCTTTACCTTCACCAACATCTAAACAACATGCAATTACTGTATATCCTTTTTCAATTAGCCATTTTACTGCAACACTCGTATCTAATCCACCTGAGTATGCCAATACAACTTTGTTAGTCATTAAAAAAACCTCGCTTTTGTATTAATATTTAATATCTTGTATATTTAATCGATAAACATACAATATCATATTAGGAATGAATGTTCAATAGTTATTTTAAATATTTATGCACTTAAAAGTATATCGTTGCATTTCGATTGAAAGCCTATGAAAACTAGAGTAAAATAAAGACGTTGTTGAAATTAAATATAGATTACATAGGAGGATATTATGTCACATATTCAATTTGATTATAAAAAAGCTTTAACATTTTTTGGTGAACATGAGTTAGAACAATCACGTGATCTAGTAAAAAATATACATCATGTTATACATGAAAAGACTGGAGCAGGTAGCGACTTTTTAGGATGGGTTGACCTTCCTGTAGATTATGACAAAGAAGAGTTCGATAGAATTCTAGCTGCTTCTAAACGTATCAAAGAACAATCTGAAGTATTACTTGTAATTGGTATTGGTGGTTCATATTTAGGTGCTCGTGCAGCAGTTGAAATGTTAAATTCTACATTTGCTAATTATGAAAAAGGTGAAAATCCTCAAATTATATTTGTAGGTCATCATTTATCTTCATCTTATGTACATGATTTAATTGAGTATATAGATGGTAAAGATTTCTCTATTAATGTTATTTCTAAATCAGGTACAACGACTGAACCTGCAGTAGCATTTAGAATCTTTAAGAAAATTTTAGAAGAAAAATACGGTAAAGAAGAAGCTAAAAACCGTATCTTTGCTACAACTGATAAAGAAAAAGGTGCTTTAAAAGATTTAGCAACTGGTGAAGGATATGAAACATTTGTCGTACCAGATGATGTCGGTGGTAGATATTCAGTATTAACAGCAGTTGGATTATTACCAATCGCAGCAAGTGGTATTGATATTCAAGATATGATGAAAGGTGCTGCAGCTGCACGTGAAGATTTATCATCTTCAGAACTTGATGACAATATTGCATATCAATATGCAGCAATTCGTAATATCTTATATGCAAAAGGATATTCAACAGAAATGTTAATCAACTATGAACCAGCTTTACAATACTTCAGTGAATGGTGGAAACAGTTATTCGGTGAATCTGAAGGTAAAGACTTCAAAGGTATTTATCCATCAAGTGCAAACTTCACTTCTGACTTACATTCACTTGGTCAATATGTACAAGAAGGCCGTCGTTTCTTATTTGAAACAGTTGTAAAAGTTGAAAATCCTAAACATGATATTACAATTGAAGAAGACAAAGACGATTTAGACGGTTTAAACTTCTTAGCAGGTGAAACAGTTGACTTCGTTAATACGAAAGCATTCCAAGGAACATTATTAGCACATACAGATGGTGGCGTACCAAACTTAGTTGTTAAAGTTCCTCAATTAGATGCATATACATTCGGTTATGTTGTATACTTCTTCGAATTAGCATGTGCAATGAGTGGTTATATGTTAGGTGTGAATCCATTTAACCAACCGGGTGTTGAAGCATATAAACAAAATATGTTCGCATTACTTGGTAAACCAGGATTCGAAGACTTGAAAAAAGAATTAGAAGATAGACTATAATATGAAACGTATTTTAGAAAAAAGTCCCCAAATTTAATTTGGAGGACTTTTTTTATTTTGGATTTGAATTTTTTGAAGAAATGAGTGGTATTTTATGAAAATACGTAAAAATTTATTTTTAGCTTATATTGATGCATTGCAAAATAGGATAGATGTGTTACCTGAAAATGTAGATGAACAATACCAAGTCACAAAACAAGGGTACGAAGGTGAAAAAGCATTCGCTCAAATACTTGAAAGTTATGGGGCAGAATGGTGGCTATATGATTTGCAGATTAAAAATTTTAACCATATTCAACTTGATTTTGTAGTCATAACTGACGATGCTATTATTCAATTTGAAATTAAAAATTATACAGGTGACTATTATTATGATCAGCACAAATTATTTAGAAGTACAGGTTTTGTATCTAAAGATCTTATTAATCAATATGAAGTCGCTCAAGAAGGCTTAAAAAGAATCGTTGAGAAATATAAATTAAAACGCAAAGTAGAAAGCTATGTTGTTTTTATACATCCAACATTCACGTTACATGGTGATTTACGATCTCGAATGAACATTATTTTAAAAAGTGAGATACATAAAATAAAAGACATGGTATCACAAAACTTTAAATATGAAGAAAATAAATGGATATACTGCAAACTAAAAAGCCTACACGAACCATTTTTAAATACAAATCAAATACCAAATTTGAATATAGACTATAAAGATTTAAAAGGAGGCGTACGATGTACAAACTGTCGAAAGTTGATTCGAGTAGATGAATTATTTAATAAACGAAAATATTTAAAATGTCACCATTGTAAGAAAGAATTGAATAGAGCGAATATTATTATTCAATCATTAGAAGAATTATATTTATTAAAAGGCGCACCATTTTCAGTAAAAGAAGCAGAAATGTGGACGGGGGTCTCAAATAGCGCGATTAAAAGAATACTATATAAAAATTTCAAAAGAGTTGGTAAAGCAAAATCAACGAAATATATGTCTAATGAATAAATAGCGACCCGAAAATGCAATTTCCAGGCCGATAAATAAAAATAGCGACCCGAAAACGAGATTAACAGGCCGATAAAAAAAAATAGCGCCCCGAAACCCAGATTAGCAGCCCCATAAATAAAAATCTGG